>CAZZLX010000656.1:0-2533 GCA_964655235.1 uncultured Rhizobium sp. | reverse complement strand
GGGCCGTTCCGCCTCGATAGCGATCTTGACCTTGGTGCCGACGCCATCGGTCGAGGCCACCAGAATCGCGTCCTTGTAGCCGGCGGCCCTGAGGTCGAAAGCGGCGCCAAAGCCGCCGATCTCGCCGTCGGCGCCGGGCCGGCGGGTCTCGCGGGTCAGGGGCTTGATCGCCTCGACCAATGCATTGCCTGCGTCGATGTCGACGCCGGCGTCCTTGTACGTCCTGGCGCTTATGGTGTCCTCGCGCTCGCCACGGTATAAGCGGGCGCCAGAACATAGACGAACGTGGACGCTTTGCAATGGCAGGAGCCGGGCTCTTCCGTCTGGTCGTAGCTGCGCTCCTTGTGCTCGCGGCACCGGCGGGAGCGCAGGCGCCGCGTAACGTCCAGGACGACGTCTTCACCATCACCGACGTCGCCGTCGACGTGACCGACGCGACCGCGCTCCAGGCGCGCGAGAAGGCGCTCGCCGAAGGCCAGCGCCAGGCTTTCCAGCGCCTGGTGCAGCGGCTGGCGAGCGACGCGGCCGCCCGCGTGCCGCGGCTCGACGAGGCGACCCTGACCCGCCTCGTGCGCTCCATCGACGTCGCCAACGAGCGCGCCTCGGCGGTCCGCTACCTCGCCTCGCTTACGGTGCGCTTCAATCCCGCCTCCGTCCGCGAGGTGCTGGCCCAGGCCGGCATCGCCTTTACCGAGACCCGGGCGCGTCCGGTGCTGCTGATCCCGGTCTATTCGGCCGGCGGCAGCACCATCCTGTTCGAGGATCGCAACCCCTGGCGCGAGGCCTGGGAGCGCCGCCCGGCGCGCGACACGCTGATGCCCATCGCGGTGCCGCTGGGCGATCTCCGCGACATCGCCGATCTCGACGTCAGGAGCGCGGTCGCCGGCGATCCCGCGAAGCTCGAGGCGATTGCCCGCCGCTACGGCGCCGCCGACACGGCGGTGGCCGTCGCCAACGTCAGCCTCGATCCGGTGACCTCCAAGCCGACGGTGGCGCTTACGGTGACGCGCCACACGCCCGGCACGGATTCGACGCTGGTCGATTCCTTCACCGGCGAGACCGGCGATCGCGGCGAGGCGCTGCTCGCCAAGGCGGTCGACTGGGTCGAGCGCGAGCTCGAGCGCCTGTGGAAGGAAGAGAACGCGATCGGTCCCGGCGGCGACGAGCGCCAGCTGACCTTGACCGTGCCGATCGCGAGCCTCGCCGAGTGGACCGAGATCCGACGGCGTCTCGGTAGCATCGGCCTCGTGCGCAAGGCCGACGTCCTGCAGGTGACACGCCAGGAGGGGCGCATCGCGCTGACTTACGTCGGCGAGACCGGGCAGCTCAAGTCGGCGCTCGCCCAGCGCGATCTCGAGCTGATCGAAGGCATCGGCGAGGCGACGCTGAGGCTCGCCGGCCCGGTCCGGCGATGAGCGCGCCCGCGTTGCTGGTCTTCCTTCCCAACCTGATCACGCTCGCGCGCCTCCTCTGCGTCCCGGTCGTGGTCTGGCTGATCATGAGCGGGCATTGGGAGACGGCCTTCTGGGTTTTCTTCGCCGCCAGCATCACCGACGGGCTCGACGGCTCGCTCGCCCGCGGCCTGAACGCCCGCACCGAGCTCGGTGCCTATCTCGACGCGATCGCCGACAAGGCGCTTCTCGTCTCCGTCTACATCTCGCTCGGACATGCCACCCAGATCCCGCTCTGGCTGGTGATCCTGGTGGTGTCGCGCGACGTGCTGATCGTCGGCGGCGTCCTGATGCTGCATACGCTCGACCAGGCACCGGCGATGGGCCCGATCCTCATCAGCAAGGTCAACACGGTGGCGCAGATCGTGCTCGCCGGCGTCGTGCTCGCCGATGTCGGCCTCCACATCATCGGCGACGGCGTGGTGCCGGCCCTGGTCTGGGTGGTGGCGCTGACCACCGTCGCGTCGGGTGCCGCCTACTTGATCGGCTGGGGTCGCGGCCTGGTGCGGGGCTGACGTGACCGATCCCCGGACCCGCATGGCGACCTGGGCGGTGGCGATCCTGGCCGCCGGGTTCCTGCTCTACTTCCTCAAGGACGTCCTGCTGCCCTTTGCCGCCGGGTTCCTCGTCGCCTACATGGCGGATCCGCTGGTGCGGCGCCTGACCCGGATCGGGCTCGGCCGTGCCGTCGCCTCGATGATCGCGATCCTGCTGTTCTTCCTCGCGGCGGTTGGACTCCTGCTGATGACGGTGCCGATCCTCCGGACCCAGATCGTCACCTTCTCAGAGCGCCTGCCCTCGTATATCGAGCGGGCGCGGTCGCTCGTCGAACCGCTGCTCGACACGCTCCAGACCCGGTTCGGACTCACCAGCCTCGACGATCTCTCGAAGCTCGCGAGCTCGCAGGCCTCGGAGGTGCTGGGATGGGCCGCCTCGCTGCTCGCCGGCCTGGTCACCGGCGGCGCCGCGATCGTCAACATCATCTCGCTGATCTTCATCACCCCGCTCGTCGCCTATTACCTGCTGCGCGACTGGCCGAAAGTGATGGAGCGGCTCGACCATTGGCTGCCGCGCACCGAGGC
>CAZZLX010000655.1:0-2546 GCA_964655235.1 uncultured Rhizobium sp. | reverse complement strand
GCGGTCGTCAAGATGCATGGCGTAGGAATAGACGATGCGTTCGCCCGGCACGATGTCGTGGTAGGTCGCCTCGAAGCCGTGATCGGTGCCGCCGGCGGGACCGGTGTTGAGCCGCTCGCGGCCGCCGACGCGGAAGTCCATCTCGTGGCGCGTCGTCACCCAGTCGCCGGTGCAGGCGAACCACTGCGCCTTGGCATCCTTCGACGCCCAGGCGGCGAAAACGCGCGCCGGCGTCGCCTCGTAGCGACGCTCGATGGTGAAGGTCGCGTGGACGACGGATCGCCCGCCGCTCATGTCGGCATCATCGCGAGATATGGCTTCGCCTCCTCGAGCACGCGGGCGAAGGACGGGCGCTTCGACAGGCGACCGAGATACGCCGCCGCGTTTCGGTGCGTCTCGGCGAACGGCACCAGCATGTTGGCGTAGAACAGCGAAGGCGCCGCGGCGCAATCGGCCATCGTGAAAGCGCTGCCCAGCGCCCAGGTCTTGTCCGCCAGCTCGCGGTCGACGATGCCGAGCGCCGTCTTCATCTGCTCCGTCGCCTGGTCGACGCCGAAGGGATCGCGCTTGCCCTCGGGTCTCAGCTTGTCGGTCACGATCTTCCCGAGATTCGTATTGAGATAGAGGTCGTGGACGCGATCCCAGAAATGCAGCCGCCACGCATCACCGCCGGCGGGAACCAGCTTCGTCGGGCCCGGATGGAATTCGGCGAGATACGAGATGATCGCGCTCGACTCGGGCACCGTCACGCCGCGCGCCTCGTCGCGGAGCACCGGGAACTTGCCGATCGGCCACACCTTGAGGAACTCGGCGCGTTCCGCCGGGTCCATGAGGTTCACGAGCCGTGGCGTGAACGGCGTCGCGTTCTCGTAGAGCGCGACCAGCGCCTTCTGACAAAAGGACGAGAGCGGGTGGTAGTAGAGCGTCAGGGACATTTGGCCACTCAGTTCTTGGCGGTTTCAGCGAGATAGGCGCCGAGGCGATCGAGCCGGCGCTCCCAGACGGTGCGGCGATCGGAAATCCAGCGCTCGGCCGAGCGAAGCGCCTTCGGCTCGATGCGGCAGGTGCGGACGCGCCCGACCTTCTCGGACTTAACCAGCCCGCTCGCCTCCAGGACCTGCAGGTGCTGCATCACCGCAGGCAGCGACATCTCAAACGGCTCGGCGAGCTGGCTCACCGACGCCGGCCCTCGGGTCAGGCGCTCGACCATGATCCGGCGTGCCGGGTCGGTGAGCGCCTGGAAAACCGAGTCGAGGCCGCTCGAATAGTTAAGCATTGACTTAAGTATCACGGTCCGGGAATGCGATGCAAGCGCATAACCGGTCCGTGTTGCGGGGAAAGAGGCCGGGTGCCTACTGCGCGCGGCCGTTGGCGTCGGCCAGGTCGTAGGTGTCCATCATGCTGCTGAGGATGCGCATGATGAAGGCAGTGCACCCAGGCACCAGGTTGGGAAAGTGATCGACGCTCCAGTTGACGCCGTCGCGTCTCTCGATCGGCACCGGCGTCGGCGCGATGAGGTCGCGGCACTGGCCGGTGGGATCGGCGGCAATCCGGCGGGCGATCTCGGCACGAATCTCGTCGGCGGTGGCGATGATCTTCTTCGACATAGGCACAGGTCCTCCGTTCGGCGCGTTCTCACGCACGCCGCTAAAGTCGGATCGGTGGAAATGGCGAACCGGAATTGAGGCTTCGCCGGTTTGGAGCCGATATAACGCCGGTCACGGGAAGCGGATCATGGCTACGCCGTGACAACGGCGTGCCTGGAATTAAATTGGGTAATTCAAATGGTTAGCGGAGGCACTCCGGCTCGCCGGAGCATCAGGGCGCGCTCGCGCGCATTCCGAGTGAGCGCTGCCGCTCGGAGGAATTCGGCACGCGCCTCCTCGAAGCGTCCGAGCTTTTCGAGGAGATCGCCGCGCACGGTCGCCAGCAGGTGATAGGTCTTGAGCGACGGCTCGTCGCGGATCGAATCCACGATCGCGAGGCCCGCTTCGGCGCCGTCGGCCATGCCGACCGCGACCGCGCGATTAAGCGCGACGATCGGCGACGGCGTCAGGATCGCAAGCGCGGCGTAGAAGGCGGCGATGCGCGCCCAGTCGGTTTCTTCCGCAGTCCGGGCCCGCGCATGGCAGGCGGCGATCTCCGCCTGCACGACGTAAGCGCCGACGGCCTTGCTAAGCCTCTCCGCGCGTGCGAGCGCACCGAGGCCGTGACGGATCAACGCATGGTTCCACCGCGCGCGATTCTGGTCGAGCAGCAGGATCGGCTCGCCGCCCGGTCCCGTCCGTGCACTGAGCCGGGAAGCCTGCAGCTCCATCAGCGCGACGAGCCCGTGCACCTCGGGCTCCTCGGGCACGAGCTCCGCCAGAACGCGGCCGAGGCGCATCGCTTCCTCGCAAAGCTGAGGGCGCATCCAGTCGTCGCCCGATGTCGCGGTGTAGCCCTCGTTGAAGATCAGGTAGAGGACCTCGAGTACCGAGGCGAGGCGGTCGGCGAGCTCGGGTCCGCGCGGTACCTCGTATGGCACCTTGGCGTCGGCCAGCGCC
>CAZZLX010000654.1:0-2551 GCA_964655235.1 uncultured Rhizobium sp. | reverse complement strand
GCAGGGCGCGATCCTGGCGCAGAAGGAAACCGGGGTGACGCTCAACATCCACACCGGCCGGCACGAGGACCTGCCGCTCGAGATCGCGACCTCGGTCAAGGGCTGGGACGGCGACCTCTCGCGCACGATCATCAGCCACATCGACCGCACGATCTTCGACGAGGACCGGCTGCTGAAGCTGGCCGAGACCGGGGTCGGCATAGAGTTCGACCTTTTCGGCACCGAGCACACCTATTACCGCCTCAACGAGGCGATCGACCGGCCGAACGATGGCCGCCGCCTGCAGCTGATCCGGGCGCTGATCGACCGCGGCCATCTGTCCCAGGTGGTTATCTCCCACGACATCTGCTCGCGGACCCGGCTCACCTCGTTCGGCGGCCATGGATACGGCCATATCTTCACGAATGTGCTGCCGTTGATGCGCGCCCGCGGCTTCAGCCAGGAAGAGATCGACGCGATCCTGGTCGACAACCCCAGGCGCTTTCTGACGATCGTGTGATGCGTTTATGGCTTGCCCGCGTCGAGCCCGCAGGTAGGCTGTCGGGCCGTCTTCCTGAGCGCCTGCTCACCTTCTGAACGGAGATCGATCATGACCGCCGCCCGCTCGATCAACGCGGATGTCGCCGAGGCGCTGGAAGAGGCGAAGGCCAACTACGCCAAAGTCAACCCGAAGAGCCGGGCGGTCCATGCCAAGGCGCTTAAGAGCCTTCCCGGTGGCAACACCCGGACCGGCATCTTCTTCGACCCGTTCCCCATCGCCTGGGAGCGGGGAGAGGGCGCGCGGCTGTTCGATGCCGACGGCCACAGCTATGTCGACTTCATCTCGGAAGCGACCGCCGGCATCTACGGCCACAGCCATCCTGGCATCAAGAAGGCGATCGAGGATCGTATGGCGCTCGGCTGGAACCTCGGCGGCCACACCGCCCTCGAGAGCGAGCTCGCTGAGATCATCATCGACCGCTTCCCCTCGATCGAGCGGCTTCGCTTCGTCAATTCCGGCACCGAAGCCAACATGTTCAACGTCCAGGTCGCCCGCGTCGCGACCGGCCGGCCGGCGGTAATGGGCTTCAACGGCTGCTATCACGGCGGCTTCCTCACCTTCACCGCGGCGACCAACCCGCTGAACGTGCCGTTCGAGACCGTGGTCGGCAATTACAACGACGTCGAGGGCACGCGCGCCCTTATGGCGAAGCACGCCAGCCGCCTCGCCGCCGTGATCTTCGAGCCGATGCTGGGCGGCGGCGGCTGCATCCCGGCCACGCCCGAGTTCCTGAAGATGCTGCGCGAGGAGTCGACGAAGCACGGCATCGTCATGATCCTGGACGAGGTCATGACTTCGCGCTGCTCATCCGGCGGCCTGCAGAAGCACACCGGCGTGATCCCCGACCTGACCTCGCTCGGCAAGTACATCGGCGGCGGGCTTCCGGCCGGCGCCTTCGGCGGCAAGGCCGAGTTCCTCGATCGCTTCGATCCGCGCAAATCCGACGCGCTGCCGCATTCCGGCACCTACAACAACAACGTGATGACGCTCGCCTGCGGCATCGCCGGTCTCGGCAAGATCTACACCAAGGAAGCGGCGACGACCCTGAATGCCCGCGGCGACGGGCTCCGCAAGCGGCTCAACGCCGTCTGCGACAAGGCCGGCGTCGGCATGCAGTTCCTCGGCATCGGTTCGATGCTCGCCGTTCACATGCAGCGGGGCGACATAAAGACTCCCGAGCAGGCGGCCAAGGGCAATGCCAAGCTGCGCGAGCTGTTCTTCTTCGACCTGCTGGAGAAAGGCGTCCACGTCATGCCGAAGCGCGGCATGCTGGCGCTCTGCCTGCCGCTGACCGATACCGATTTCGATACGCTGGTCGCGGCGGTCGAGGAGTTCGTCCAGGTCCGGCGTTCGCTGTTCGACTGAGCGTCCGGTATCGGGCATTCTCACGCCCGGGAGGGCCAGGATGTCTGAGACCGACGCACCAACGGGAGGCCGCACGGCTGGCCGCCCCAGAGGCGGACGCCAGGCGCGCCAGGCGCTGCGATCGGCTGCGGCTGCTGCAGCACCTGCCGTCATTCCCGGCATCAATCGCGCCATCCCAACCTACGACCTGATGAGTGAGGAAGGGCTCGTCCGTATCGAGGCAGCGATCGATACGCTGCTCCAGGAGATCGGAATGGAGTTCCGGGGCGATCCGCCGAGTCTCGCGCTCTGGCGGGACGCCGGCGCCGACGTCCAGGGGGAGCGCGTGCGCTTCCCCAAGGGCCTCGTCCGCGACATCGTGCTGCGCTCGACGCCGAAGAGCTTCGTCCACCATGCCCGCAACCCGGCGCGCTCGGTCGTCGTCGGTGGAAGCAATGTGGTCTTCTCGCCGGCTTACGGCTCGCCCTTCGTCTACGACATCGACGAGGGCCGGCGGTACGGATCGCTCGAGCACTTCCAGAACTTCGTCAAGCTGGCCTACGTCTCGCCCTGGATGCATCACTCCGGCGGCACGGTCTGCGAGCCCGTGGACCTGCCGGTGAACAAGCGCCACCTCGACATGGTCTATTCGCATGTCCGCTGGTC
>CAZZLX010000653.1:0-2557 GCA_964655235.1 uncultured Rhizobium sp. | reverse complement strand
CCGCGCTCGCCGCGCTTGAGGCCGCGCAGGAGGTCGAGGATCTGCGCCTGGATGGTGACGTCGAGCGCCGTCGTCGGCTCGTCCGCGACAAGCAGGCTGGGCTCGCAGGCCAGCGCCATCGCGATCATCGCGCGCTGGCGCATGCCGCCGGAGAGCTGGTGCGGGTAGTCGTCGAAGCGCTTCTCCGGGCTCGGGATGCGCACGCGGCGAAGCAGCTCGATGGTGCGCGCCTTCGCCTCCGCCGGGCTCACCTGCTCGTGGCGGAGGATCGCTTCCGAGATCTGATCGCCGACGGTGAAGGCCGGATTCAGCGAGGTCATGGGCTCCTGGAAGATCATCCCCATGCGGTTGCCGCGGAGGCCCTGGTACTTCTCCTGCGGCAGGCCGACGAGTTCCTCGCCTTCGAAGCGGATCGAGCCGCCGACGATCTTTCCGGGCGGGTTCGGCACGAGACCCATGATCGAGAGCGCGGTCACGCTCTTGCCGCAGCCGGACTCGCCGACGACGCCGAGCGTCTTTCCCTTCTCCAGCGAGAACGAGACCTCGTCGACGGCGCGGAAGCGGCCGTGATCGGTCTTGAACTCGGTCGAAAGGCCGCCGACGGAGAGCAGGGATCCGGTCACGACAGCGCCGCCTGGGCCTTCGCGATCACGTCCATGAGCCTGGCGCGGTCGTAGATGCCGACCGGGTCGCCCCTCTTCGCGAGACAGCTCTTGAACGGCAGGTAATGCGTGCGCGCCACGTCGCGCAGCCGGCGCAGCTCCGGCAGCGGCAGCGTGTGGTCGTCGACGCGGATGTCGAGCAGCGGGTAGTCCTCTCCGGCATGGATCACCAGGCACGCCGATTGGCGGCCGCGCTTGTCGCCGCCGGCGGCATCGCCCGCCTCGAGCCCGCGCAGCAGCCGCTCGTCCAGCGGCTGATCCATGTTCGCCTGATAGGCCTTCAGCGTCTCGTGGATCACCTGCGGCCCAGCCAGCATGTTGCCGGCGACCGAGACACCTTCGCCCAGCACGTGCCCGCTCCACTCGACGCAATCGAGCCCGGTATGCGTGGCATTGCGCCCGGATGCATCGACGATGTGGAACTGGCGGCTCGCGTTGCCGGGATCGGCCTCGACCAGCAGACGCAGGGCGTCCGGCGCCGGCACGCCGGCCGCCAGCATCTTGAGGCCGTTGATGCCGTAGTAGGGATTGACCAGCGCCTGGGTCGAGATCGCGCCGACGTCGCTCCGCCCGTAGGGACAGATCGAGCCCACGGCGAAGAACTTGGTGGCGACGGCAACACCGAACGCGCCCGTTTTCGGGTCGCGTGCGACGATCGACCAGGTCATGGACCCTCCCTGCGCAGTGCAACGTTATCCCGATAGGGGGTACCGCTGCAATCTTGCCTCGACGCTCAATCAACGAGACGATGCATCTTCCATTCCCGCTGGAGCCCATCATGCCCAAGCGTCCCCGCATCGCGATTCTCGGCTTCATCCTCGAAAGCAACCGCTTCGCCCCGCCGGTGAAGCGCCCGGATTTCGAGCGGGTCGGCTATTTCGAAGGCAACGAGATCCTGGAAGAGGTGCGCAAGCCCTACCCGGCGATCGACGAGAGCATGACAGCCTTCGTCAAGACCATGAACGAATCCGGCGACTGGGAGCCGGTGCCGGTGATCTTCGCCAACGGTGCGGCCGCCGGGCCCTGCGACCACGGCTTCTTCCTGGAGCTGATGGCCGACATGAGGAAGCGACTGGAGGCGGCGGGGCCGCTCGACGGCGTGTATTTCTGCCAGCACGGCGCCGCCATCACCACCGAGCACCACGACCCCGACGGGCTGATGTTCCAGATGGCGCGCGACGTCATCGGCGCGGACAAGCCGATCGTCGCCACGCTCGACCTCCATGCCAACATCTCCGAGCGGATGGTCAAGGCAACCAGCCTGCTGGTCGGGTACATAACCAACCCTCACGTCGACATGTGGGACCGCGGCGTCGAGGCGGCGAAGGCGATGCGCGAGCTGCTGGCCGGCGTGCGCTACCACCCGACATTCATCCGGCTACCGCTGGTCGCACCCTCGGTCACGCAGCTGACCGCGCGCGGTCCCTACGGCGACCTGATCAACATGGGCCAGGCGCGACAGAAGAAGGAGAACGCGATCGTCAACGTGACGATCATGGGCGGCTTCGCCTGGGCCGACACGCCGGACAACGGGCTTGCGATCGTCGTGACCTCGCGCGGCTCGGCTGACCCCGGCCAGCGGCTGGCCAAGGATCTCGCCAAAGCCGGCTGGGCCGATCGCGAGCGCTACCAGGTGAAGCTGACGCCGATCGAGGACGCGGTCCGGATGATGAAGGACCTCAACCGCGACAAGGCGAAACCGTCGCTTCTTTTTGCCGACGTCGCCGACAATCCCGGCGGCGGGGCCCGCGGCAACACCACATGGATCCTCAAGGCGGCTTGCGAGGCCGGCGTCGAGGACATGGCGATCACGCCCTTCTACGACGAGGAGCTTGCGGCCGAAGCGCACAAGCTCGGCTGCGGCGCACGTTTCCGCGCCCGCTTCAACCGCGCGG
>CAZZLX010000652.1:0-2574 GCA_964655235.1 uncultured Rhizobium sp. | reverse complement strand
CCACCTGCTGGTTGACCGAGGGATCCGGCGTGATCAGCGCGAGTTCGAAGGCGCGGCCGCTCCGTTTCGGCAGGTCGAGGAACTTGAGGAAGTTGGTGTGCTTCGACCACTGGTAGGACTGGCCCTGCCAGCGGACGTTCTTGCCCTTGTTCTGCCAAGTCGCGACCGAGGTGTAGGCCGCCGGCGCCGGGCGGTCGTCATAGGGCCAGAGCTCGAGATCGACCGGCGGGCGCGTCGGCTTCCAGGGACGCGTGCCGGCCGGGATCAGGCAGTCGGCGTCGCCGATGTTCTGGCCATAGGTGAAGAGATGCGTATGGGCGTCGACGAATTCGGTCGAGTAGGCGTCGTTCTGCGCGATCTTGATCTGCTCGTAGCCGGGATCGGTGTCGATCAGGATCCGGACCGGGCACTTCATGTGCTCTTCGCGGAGCTTGGTCGAGCCGCAGAGATTGATCAGCGCATCGGCCTCCCCGTAGAGGCGCATCAATTTGTCACGACCGATGCCCTCCCAGGACCCGTCCTTGACCGGATCCCAGTAGGCCCAGCGGTCGCCGAGGCCGAGGCGCTCCATCATCGAGCGCACGTAGGCGATGTTGTAGGTGGAATCCCAGACCAGCTGGTTTTCCTTGGGTGAATAGGGGTTCACCCCGTTGTCCTCGATGTACCAGACGTCGTGGCCGAGCCGGCGCAGCGCCGACAGGTACTGGGTCGCCTGCCAAGCGATGCCGGCGAGCGGCATCTGGCCGACGAAGTGATGGACGAGGATGGTCTTTCGGGCGCTCAAAGCCGGTGTTTCCGTCGGGAGGCGGCGACCATGGCGACACCGCTTCCGGCGGTCAAGGCCGTTGCATCCGGGTCACAGGCGTCCCGATACCGCCCGCCAAATCACGTGAGCGCCCGTCTTTTTCAAAAAAGGCGTCCGGAGCCGGGAACCATCCGGCGGTACCTGGGTATTTACGGGCACTGACAGCGATGCGCGCGGGTCCGCTTGGCCCGCATCACCGACGGCCGTGTTGCCGCCTTAACCTTACGTATGGGGACAGTTGCATGAAACTCCATCGCCTTATTCCGGCTCTCGCGGCCGTCCTGCTGACCGCGGGATGCACGTGGCTCGCAGAGCCCGCCCGCACCGACTCCCACAACCTCCGTCCGCATCCGGATCCGTTCCAGCAGGCGCTCGCCGACGGCTATCGCAAGCTGGGCCAGTTCGAGGACAGCACCTGGCACTGGGACTATGTCCCGGCCGGCATCTTCTACGAGAAGTCGGTCATGGCCGGTAACGGCCAGCCGGTCCCGGTCGGCGACCCGATGGAATGGGACCGCCGTCGCGGCCATCCGCCGATGTTCGGCCACTGGGTAGTCGGCTTCCAGTCGAAGCGCACCCTCGACACCGCGCTCGACTACCGCGCTCGCCTGAGCGCGTGGATCGCCGCCACCAGGGCGCGCGACCCGATCACCACCGCCGGCCAGCAGGTCGCCTTCGAATGCTGGCTCGAGCAGATGGCCGAGGACGACTACGAGGAGGTCGAGCTCTGCGGCCTCAATCCGTCGCTCTGGGTCGTCCAGCAGACCGTGGTCACGCCTCCCCCGGCCGCCGCGCCGGCTCCGGCTCCGCGCACCTATCTGGTGTTCTTCGACTTCGACCGCTCCGACATCACGCCTGAGGCTGCCGCCATCATCCGGCAGGCTGCCGACGACGCGAAGCGGGGCAACGTCCGTCTGATCGTGGCGACCGGCCATGCCGACCGCTCCGGCCCGACCGACTACAACCAGCGCCTGTCCGAGCGCCGCGCCGCCGCCGTCCGGGCTGCGCTGGTCCGCGAAGGCATCGCTGCCAACACGATCCAGACCTCGGGTCGCGGCGAGAACGACAACCTCGTCGCCACGCCGGACGGCGTCCGCGAGCCGCGGAACCGCCGGGTCGAGATCGCCTTCCGCTAAGCCTTCCCGGGCATAGCTGAAAGGAGCGGGCCGCCGGTTCTCCGGCGGCCCGTTTCTTTTTGGGCCCCGGACGCGAATGACTTTCAGAGACGTTTCACTCACCGCCTCCAATTCTCGAAGACGGTTGCGCGGTATCTGAGTAAGGATGCGAAGGCTTCGCCCCCTTCCGTTTCCAGAAAGGAATTCGCATGAGATTCCGCGCTCTGATCTTCCCGGCATTCGCCGCCGCCCTGGTCTCGGCCTGCACCATCGCCGATCCGAACCTCGCCGCGGGCCCGCGCACCACCACCGACCGCTTCCTGCTGGCGCTCGCCGACGGCTACAAGGCGCGCGGCGACATGGAGGCGGCCGAATACGACCCGGTCGGCGCCAACATCATGTACGAAAAGTCGGGCATGGCCGCGCGCGGCCAGAACGTCCCCGTCGGCGATCCGAAAGAATGGGATGCACGCCGCGGCTATCCGCCCATGTGGGGACGTTGGGTCGTCGGTTTCGACAACAAGCAGACGCTCGCGACGGCGCTCGACTATCGCACGCGCCTGTCGGCGTGGATCGACGCGACCAAGGCGCGGGACCCGGTCACCGCCGCCAGCCAGCAGGTCGCTTTCGAGTGCTGGCTCGAGGAGATGTCAG
>CAZZLX010000651.1:0-2577 GCA_964655235.1 uncultured Rhizobium sp. | reverse complement strand
GCATCAGGTTCAGCACCTGTGCCTGCACCGATACGTCGAGCGCGGAGACCGGCTCGTCGGCGACGATCAGCTTCGGCCGCGTGATCAGGGCACGTGCGATGGCGATGCGCTGGCGCTGGCCGCCGGAGAACTCGTGCGGATAGCGCGTGGCCGCGTCGCTGGGCAGTCCCACCTCGCCGAGGGCGTCTGCGACCTTCTCGGCGCGCTCGGCGGCCCCCACCTGGATCGCGAGCCCGTCCAGCGGCTCGGCGACGATGCGGCCCACGGTGTGGCGCGGGTTCAGCGAACCGAACGGATCCTGGAACACCATCTGGAAGTTCCGCCGGTGGCGGCGCAGGTCCGCATCCGAGAGCGCGAAGGGGTCCTGGCCGACGGTCTCGATCGCGCCGCGATCCGGCTTGTCGAGCGCCATCACCAGTCGCGCAAGCGTCGACTTGCCCGATCCGGACTCGCCGACGACGCCGAAGCTCTTGCCGGCCGCGACGCGGAAGCTGACCCCGTCGACCGCCTTGATCCAGCGCCGGGGGGCGAAGGGCGAGGGACGCGGCAGCGGAAAATGCCGGACGATGTCCTGGCCGATGACGAGCATGTCGGTCATGCGGTCACGTCCGTCCGCCGGCAGAGCGCGGCATGGGTCGGGCCGACCTCGACATTGGGCGGCAAGGCGGCGCGGCAGGCCTCTTCGACCAGCTGGCAGCGGTCGGCAAAGGCGCAGCCGTCAGGCACGCGCCAAGGATCCGGCACCGTGCCGGGAATGGCGTAGAGGCGGCTGCCGCGGTCGCGGCCCGGCTCGGGCAGGGCGCCGAACAGGCCCCGCGTGTAGGGATGCGCGCGGCGACGGAAGAGATCGACCGTCGGGCCGGCCTCGACGACGCGACCCGCATACATCACCAGCACGCGGTCGGTGATGTCACCGACAATGCCGAGGTCGTGGCTGATCAGCACCAGCGCCATGCCGAGCTCGTCGACGAGGTCGTGGATCAGGTCGAGGATCTGAGCCTGGACGGTGACGTCGAGCGCGGTCGTCGGTTCGTCGGCGATCAGGATGTCGGGCTGGCAGGCGAGCGCGATCGCGATCATCACGCGCTGGCGCTGGCCGCCGGAGAGCTGGTGCGGGTACTGGGCGAGGCGGGCCTTGGGCTCCGGCATGCGCACGAGCTCGAGCAGGCGCACGGCCTCCGCCTCTGCGTCCGGCCGGTACATGCCACGGTGCAGGATCAGGCTTTCGGCGATCTGGTGCCCGATCGTGTGCACCGGGTTCAACGCGCTCATCGGCTCCTGGAAGATCATCGCCAGCCGATTGCCGCGGAGTTTGCAGAGCCGGTCTTCCGGGACCGCGAGGAGGTTCTCGCCCTCGAAGCGGATCGCGCCCGACGGGATCGCGCCGTCGGGCAGCAGCCCCATCAATGCCAGCGCGGTCATCGTCTTGCCGCAACCGCTCTCGCCGACGATGCCCAAAGTCTCGCCGCGCTCGATCGAGAAGCTGACCTCGCGCACCAGCGGCACCTCGCCGCGATGCGTCGGCATGTGGACCGCGAGCTTGTCGACCTCGAGGAGAGCCATCAGCGCGACCTCGCCATCAACGTGACCTCGATAGCCGCGGGTCGAGGGCGTCGCGAAGACCGTCGCCCAGCAGGTTGAGGCCGAGGACGGCGATCATGATCGCCGCACCGGGGTAGATCGCCAGCATCGGCGCGCGGAAAAGGAAGGTCTGGGACTCGTTCAGCATACGGCCCCAGCTCGGGTTCGGCGGCTGCGTACCGAGGCCGAGATAGGAGAGGCCGGCCTCGGCCAGGATCGCCAGGGCGAAGTTGATCGTCGCCTGGACGATCAGCACGTTCGAGATGTTGGGTAGCACGTGCTCGAGTGTGATCCGGACCTTGCCCTTACCGGCGGCGCGCGCGGCGAGGATGAAGTCGCGTGCGAGGATCGCGTTGGCGGCACCGCGCGTGATCCGTGCGAAGACCGGGATGTTGAAGATGCCGATCGCCAGGATCGAATTAAAGGTGCCGGGGCCGAGGATCGCGGTGATCAGGATCGCCGAGAGGATCGCCGGGAAGGCGAAGGTGAAGTCGGCCATGCGCATGACCAAGTCCTCGACCCAGCCGCGCCTGGCCGAGGCCAGCAAGCCCAGGCCCACGCCGGTCAGTACGCCGATCGTGACCGCGACGATGCCGACCGCGATCGAGTTCCGCGATCCGACCAGGATCATCGAGAACACGTCGCGGCCGAAATGATCGGTGCCGAACCAGTGGGTCGCCGAGGCCGGCGCCAGGCGTCCGGGCACGTTGATCTTCGCCGGTGGGTGCGGCGTCCAGAAGTAGGAGAGGATCGCCGCCGACAGCACGATGCCGACGAGCACCAGGCCGATCACGAAGTTCCGCTGGCGCAGGCAGCGCATGATGAGGCCGTCGCGCTTCATCGGGCCGTCCTCAGGCGCGGGTCGATCACGGCGTAGAGCAGGTCGACGATGAAGTTGATCACCACGACCTTCGCTGCGAGAAGCACCACAACGTCCTTCACCACGATCAGGTCGCGCTGGTTGATCGACTGGAACATCAGGCGGCCGAGGCCGGG
>CAZZLX010000650.1:0-2582 GCA_964655235.1 uncultured Rhizobium sp. | reverse complement strand
CTCCGCGCCGTCGGCGGCCGCGTCGACATGGTGCCCTCGGTGCTGATCGCCGGCATCATCGCGATCCTGGCGGCGCTGCCCTTCGCCTGGCCGCTGGCGACCGACACGAGGTCGATCGGGGTCGCGGTGATCATGGGCACGGTCCAGGTCGGCCTGCCGCTGATCTTCGTGACGATGGCGGCGCGCTATCTCGCCGCCGCCGAGGTGGCCCTCCTGGCGATGCTCGAAGTCATCCTCGGGCCGATCTGGGTCTGGCTGGCGCTCGGCGAGCAGCCGACCCCGCTGGCGCTCGCCGGCGGCGTGCTGGTGATCGGTGCGCTCCTCGGCAACACGCTTGCGTCCTTCGGCTTGCGCGGACGGGTCGGCCAAAGCACAGTCGCTGAAAAAGGAGGCGTCTCCGCATGAGTCTCGAATCCGTGACCGACGCACTGCGCCAGCGGGTCAGCCAGGCACCCAGCCTCGGATACAAGGTCAAGTTCGACGTCGGCGACGGCGGCTTCGTCCTTTGGGACGGCACGGCCACGCCGCCGGTGATCTCCAACGACGACACGGACGCCGACACCACGATCACGATCGCGCTCGACAACATGGAGAAGCTTCTGTCGGGCGACCTGGATCCGACCTTCGCCTACGCCACCGGCAAGATCAAAGTCGACGGATCGGTCGGCGTCGCGCTCAAGATGGCCTCGCTGCTCGGCGACTGACGAGGTCCTCGAAGGCGCGAACGGATTCGGCCGTCCCCCACAGGCGCGGCGCCCGCTCGACGACGCGCGCTTTCGCCTCCGTCCGATAGCTCGCATCCTTGCCGAGGCGCACCGCCTTCTCGACATAGTCGTCGAGCGAGGTCGCGATCAGGTCGTCGAGCCCCATGCGCCGGTAGAACCCGTAAGTGAGCCGGCCGCGCAGGTAGCGCGACGGCATCGTCACCACCGGCTGCCCCATCGAGAAGCCTTCGAGGCTGGTCTTGCCGCCGGAGAATCCCGGCGTATCAAGCACCACGTCGGCCAGGCCCTGGGCACGGATGAAATCGGCGCCCGAAAGGCGCGGCAGGAAGCGCACCCGCTTTCCCGCACCGGACAGTTCCCGTTCAAGGCGGGCGACGATCCGCCGGCACCAGGGCAAGCGGTGGCCCTCGACGAAGTGCAGAACCGCCTCGCGATCGCGCCGAAGGATCTCCGCCAATGCGCGATCGAAGCGCGGATGCAGCTTGAACAGGCTCTGGGCACAGAAGTAGGCGCGGCCGTCCGCGCTCATGCCGAGCCCCGCGCGGTCGGCGCCGGCGAGGTCGATCGCTTCCGGTCGCCAGTCGAGCAGGAGATAGGGCAAACGAGCCAATTCCTCGCTGTAGTCGGGCTCGGCGTCCTCGCGATCGAAGGTCTCGGCGGAGACGAAGAGATCGATCGTGTCGAGGCCGGTCGTCACCGGATGGCCCCAGCTCACCATCTGCAGCGGCGCGAGCCGCGCATGGGCAAGATAGTAGGTGAACGGATCCATGCCGATGTCGGTGTAGAGCAGCGCATCGAGCCTGGCTTCCGCCAGCATCTCGCGCGCCTTCGGCAGTTTCTCCGGCAGCGTCACGGCCTCGTCGGCGCTCGCTGCGATCGACCGCGCCACAGCGTCATCGGCCTCGCTGGCGCGGATCACCACGACCCGGAATCTCTCGCGGTCGATGCCGGCGATCGTCCGCTTGAACAGATGCCCGATCGTGTGGTCGCGAAAATAGGACGAGATGAATCCGAGGCGCGGCCGGCCATCGTGCCGCCGCAGGTCAGACCGCGCGATCGTCGGCGCCGCGTGCCGCCAGAGACGTCCGACGGCCTCCTGATGCAGCCGGTCGTCCTCGTCGTGATAGGCGAGGTGGAAATTGGTCCAGTAGCCGTCGGCAAGCGGGTCGCCGACGTCGAGCGGCATGCGCGAGAGCCTCTCGACGCGATCGAGGAAGCGCCGACGCCAGGCCGCGATCTCCTCGACCGATCGCGGGATCGGCGGCAGCAGCGTCGCTTCGCGGAGCAGCCACGCATCGCGCGCCTCGATTGCGAGCGCGGCGCGATAAGAGCGCGCCGCCCCGTCGGCATCGCCCGCGACGTGCCGGACGCTGCCGAGATTGTAGAGAGCCACCGCATCGCCCGGCGCAAGCGCCACGGCGCGCTCGGTCAGCCGCATCGCCTGCTCGAGGCGGGCGCCGTCGCGCCAGAGATTGGCAAGATTGATCAGCGCACCGCCATGACGCGGATCGCGCGCGAGCACACGCCGGTAGCGAGCCTCGGCACGGTCGTCGCGGTTGGCGAGCGCGAAGTGCGCGGCGGCGAGACCGGGATCAAACGCGATCGCCTGGCGGAAGCGCCGGGACGCGCTGGCGAAGTCGAGCCGCCCCTCGATCACGCCGAGATCTGTGAGCGTGTCCGCGCGCGTCTCGCGCCCGATAGCGCGGATCAGGATCGTGCGGGCGCGGGCACCGTCGCCGGCGGCGAAGGCGGCCTGGGCATAGCTGCGCGCGACCTCGGATGAGGTGCCGGCCAAGGCATCGGCGCGTCCGCCCAGCGTGGCGGCATGCGCCTGCTCGACGAGCTTTGCCAGCGACA
>CAZZLX010000649.1:0-2587 GCA_964655235.1 uncultured Rhizobium sp. | reverse complement strand
ATCTCGAGGCCGATATCGGCGACCTCCGGGTCGCCTCGATCTACCTGCCGAACGGCAACCCGACCAACACCGAGAAGTTTCCCCACAAGCTCGGATGGATGGATCGCCTGCAGGCGCGCGCCAAGGAGCTGCTGGCGACCGAAAAGCCGGTGGTGCTCGCCGGCGACTACAACATCTGCCCGACCGATATCGACGTCCACAACCCTGCCGCCTTCGCCGACGACGCGCTCTGCCGGCCGGAGTCGCGCGGCCGGTTCCGCGCCATCGTCAACTCGGGCTACACGGATGCGCTCCGCGCAATGAACCCGACAGAGCACCTCTATACCTACTGGGACTACCAGGCCGGCGCCTGGCAGCGCGATCTCGGGCTGCGCATCGACCACCTGCTGCTCTCGCCGCAGGCCGCCGACCGCCTGGTCGCCGCCGGCGTCGACCGCAAGCCGCGCGGCGAGGAAAAGGCGTCCGATCACACGCCCGCCTGGTGCGAGCTTTCGGCGTGACGGCAACGTTCTTGGTTCGCTTCACCCTTCGACAAGCTCAGGATGAGGCTTGCGGAAATATCTCAGTAGCCCCTCATGCTGAGCTTGTCGAAGCGTGAGGGGCGTTGAAGAGCACGTGTCGTGACCTCCGCGCGGCCAGCGAGCCTGGTCTTCATCGTCGTCACCCTGATCCTCGACATGCTGGGGATCGGCCTGATCCTGCCGATCATGCCGCGGCTTCTGGAAAACCTTTCCGGCGGCGACATCGTCACCGCGGCGCACGTGCTGGGCCTGCTGACCGCGCTCTATTCGGGCATGCAGTTCCTGTTCGGACCGATGACCGGCGCGCTCTCCGACCGCTTCGGCCGCCGGCCGGTGTTGCTGATCTCGCTGTTCGGCCTCGGCATCACCTATTTGCTCTCAGCCGTGGCGCCCGACCTCGTGCTCTTCGTCGCGGTCCGCGCGCTCTCAGGATTGATGGCGTCGACCTTCCCGGTCGCCAGCGCCTACATCGCCGACGTCTCGCCCCCGGAGAAGCGCGCACAGAATTTCGGCCTCGTCGGCTTCGCCTTCGGCATCGGCTTCATCGCCGGCCCGTTCCTCGGCGGCGTCCTCGGCGAGATCGATCTCCGCCTGCCCTTCTACGTCGCCGGCGCGCTGTCCCTCGCCAACGTGACTCTCGGTTTCTTCGTGCTGCCGGAATCGCTCAAGCCCGAGCATCGCCGCGCGATCGACCTCAGGCGCGCCAACCCGATCGGCGCCTTCCGGGTCTTCGCTCACGCCCACGGGGGTGCCCTGCTGGTCGCGGGATACATCCTTGCCGCGGTCGCGCAACGCGGGCTCGAGAACATCTGGGTGCTCTATTCCGGGTATCGCTACGGCTGGTCGACGGTCGAGGTCGGGCTGTCGCTGACCGCGGTCGGCCTGCTGTTCGCGCTCTGCCAGGCCTTCCTGATCCGCCGCGTGGTGCCGCGCGTCGGCGAGCGCCGAGCCCTGATGATCGGCCTTTTCGTCAGCGCCTTCGGCCTCCTCCTCTACGCGAGTGCGCCCGAAGGATGGATGGCCTACGTCATCATGGCGATCCATATCCCGGGCTGGGCGCTGGTGATGCCGTCGCTGCAGAGCGTTCTTTCGCGCGCGACGCCCCCCGACCAGCAAGGGCTGCTGCAGGGCGGGCTCGCCAGCGTCAACACCGGCACCGCGATCATCGGCCCGCCGCTGGCGACGACGGTCTTCGCCTACTTCATCGGGCCGGACGCGCCGATACTGCTGCCGGGCGCCTCGTTCTACCTGGGATCTGCGCTGATCCTGGCCTCGATCGCGATCATCGCCGCGACCGGCGGCTTCAGGAAGCCGGACGGCGCTATCTGATCCGGCTCGCCGGGTGGATCAGGATCCGGCTCTGCTGGTAGCAGAGGATCATGTCGATCGTCTTACCGTCATCGGCCAGCGGCAGATAGATGCGCTCGCGCAAGGAGGCGAAGCCGCGCACGTCCTCGACCGGATCGTTGCGGTACCTGACCTTGCCGATCCGAACCAGCTCGCTCATCGCCGCCTGCGCGGAGGCGGGCGTGCCGATGTAGCAGGCCTCGCTGAAGCGCTTTCCCGTCAGGTCCATGCCGTACTGCGCGACCGTCTGCGACCCGCAGAGGCGATAGCGGAAATCCATCGGCGGGCCGGGCAGCACGTCCAGAAGCGAGATGCGACCGAGCCACGGCCTGAGCTCGAGCGGATCGAAGTCGCCGCGGGCCGGATAGGTGCGGCCGGCACGCTTGCCGTCCCACAGCTTGAACAACTCGGTGAACAGCGGCGAGCAGACGTCGAGAAGGCTCTCGCCCTCGTAGATCCCGCGCCTGATGTCGCCGCCGTCGGTCATCCGGAGGTCTGAGGCTGCCAGCCCGGCTGATAGACGGGGCCGTTCGGCGAGACCTTGAGGCCGGGGCGCAGCTTCTTCCATGGCAGCGCCCGCGTATCGGCCACGAACGGACCGGGCGCAATACCGACGATCACCTCTTCGGCGATCGGCTGGAAGTCGGCGCGGAAGTGCACCGAGCTCTTGAGCACGAGAATCTTCTGCTTCGTCGGCTCGATGCCGACGGCGCGGAACA
>CAZZLX010000648.1:0-2594 GCA_964655235.1 uncultured Rhizobium sp. | reverse complement strand
CACGACGATGCTGCCGATGATCATCGAAAGCCGGGCGCCGTGGATCAGTCGGGAAAGGATGTCGCGGCCGATGTCGTCGGTGCCGAGCGGGTACTTCCAGCTCCCGCCGGCCCAGGCCGGTGGCGCCAGCAGCGCGTCGCGGAACTGCTCTATCGGTGAATGCGGCGCCAGGAGATCGGCGAAGACCGCGACCAAGGCGATGACGAGGATGACGGCGAGCCCGGCGACCGCGCCCTTGTTCTCGGTGAAGGACGACCAGACTTCCGCCAGGGGCCCCGGCGGCGGCACGTCGCGGATCTCGGCGGTCATCGCCGGATCCTGGGATTGAGGACGCCGTATAGCAGGTCGACCGCAAGGTTGACCAGCATCACCAGGCTCGCGACCAGCAGGATGCCGCCCTGCAGGACCGGATAGTCGCGGCGGTTGATCGACTCCACCAGCCAGCTGCCGATGCCGGGCCACGAGAAGATGGTCTCGGTCAGGATCGCGCCGCCGAGCAGCGTGCCGACTTGGAGGCCGATCACGGTGACGACCGGGATCAGCGCGTTGCGGAGCGCATGCAGGCCCACGACCCGGAACACGCCGAGGCCCTTGGCGCGCGCGGTCCTGATGTAGTCCTCGTTCAGCACCTCGAGCATCGAAGAGCGCGTCATGCGGGCGATGACGGCGAGCGGGATGGTGCCGAGCACGATGGTCGGCAGGATCAGGTGGCGGAAAGCCGACTTGAACGCCCCCTTCTCTTCCGACATCAGCGCGTCGATCAGGAGAAAGCCGGTCTTGGGCTCGACGAAGTACATCGCCGAGAGACGACCGGAAACCGGCGTCCATCCGAGTTGCACCGAGAACAGCAAGATCAGTAGCAGGCCCCACCAGAAGATCGGCATCGAATAGCCGGTCAGCGAGATTCCCATGAGGCCATGGTCAAAGGCCGAGCCGCGCCTGACCGCGGCGATGATCCCGGCCGGGAGCCCGAAGACGATCGCGAACAGGATCGCCGAGAGCCCGAGTTCGAGCGTCGCCGGGAACAGCGTCATGAATTCCTTGATCACCGGACTCTTGGTGATGATCGAGACCCCGAGATCGCCGGTCGCCACCTGGGCAACATAGTCGGCAAACTGCTGCCAGAGCGGGCGATCCAGGCCGAACTGGTGCAGGAGTTGGGCGTGACGTTCCGGGGTGATGCCGCGCTCGCCCATGCGCACCTCGATCGGATCGCCGGGAACCAGGCGGATTAGGACGAAGCTCAGCAGCATGATGCCGAGGAAGGTCGGCACGACCAGGCTGGCGCGGGTGAGGACAAAGCGGAGCATCGGCAGGGACGCAGAAAAAGACGGACCGGCGAACGCCTCGGGGCATTCGCCGGTCCGGTTTCAGGACAAGGCTAGTTCAGCTTCACGCCGTCGAACTGATGGCGGCCGAACGGGCTGATGCGGAAGTCGACGACCTCCTTGCGGATCGGCTTGAAGACCACGGAGTGGGCGATGGTGAACCAGGGCGCCTCCTCCTTGAAGATCTTCTGCGCCTCCTCGTAGAGCGCCGTGCGCTTGGCGACATCCGGCGTACGCTTGGCGGCGACCAGCAGGTCGTCGAAGGGCTTGTAGCACCACTTCGCGATGTTGCTGCCGCCCTGGCGCGCCGCGGCGCATCCCAGCAGCACGTACATGAAGTTGTCGGGATCGCCGTTGTCGCCGGTCCAGCCCAGCTGCGCCATCTGGTGCTCGCCGGCCTGGGCGCGCTTGCGGTACTCGCCCCACTCGTAGCTGACGATCTTCGCCTTGACGCCGACCTTGGCGAGGTCCGCCTGCATCATCTCGCCGATGCGCTGGGCGTTCGGGTTGTATGGGCGCTGCACCGGCATGGCCCAGAGATCGGTCTCGAAGCCGTTCGGATAGCCGGCTTCGGCGAGAAGCGCTTTCGCCTTGTTCGGGTCGTAGGCGTAGTCCTTGACGGAGGTGTTGTAGGACCAGAGGGTCGGCGGGATCGGGTTGATCGCGGCGACGCCGGCGCCGAGATAGACCGCGTCGACGATCGCCTTCTTGTCGATCGCCATATTGAGCGCCTGACGGACGCGCTTGTCGTCGAAAGGCTTCTTCTGAACATTGAACGCCAGGTAGCCGATGTTGAGGCCTTCCTGGGAGAGGACGGTGATGTCCTTGTCCTCACGCATCTTCGGCAGGTCGGCCGGATTCGGATACGGCATCACGTGGCACTCGCCCGCCTTGAGCTTGGCGTAGCGGACGGCCGGATCCTTGGTGATCGAGTAGACGAGGCCGTCGAGCGGCGGCTTGCCGTTCCAGTGCTGGTCGAAGGCCTGGTAGCGGATCGTCGAGTCCTTCTGGTAGCTGACGAAGCGGAACGGACCGGTGCCGATCGGCTCCTGGTCCATCTTCTCTGGCGTGCCCGCCTTCAGCAGCACGTCGCCGTACTCGGCCGAGAGCACCGCGGCGAAGTCCATCGCCAGGTTGGCGATGAAGGGCGCCTCGGCGTCGTTCAGCTCGATCTTGACGGTGTAGGGATCGACCTTCTCGACCGACTTCAGCAGCTTCGGCATGTCCATGTCGCCGAAGTAGTCGTAAGAGCCGCCGGAGACCTTG
>CAZZLX010000647.1:0-2595 GCA_964655235.1 uncultured Rhizobium sp. | reverse complement strand
ACGACATCGCCCATCCGGCGATGAACGGCAGCACCTTGGCGCGGCGCGCCGGCGGCAGGGCCATCAGGTCGATGCGAGCGCGCATGCGCCAGAAGTGATCGACGCCGTCGAGCATCGTGCGCGTGAGGAACGGCTTCATCGGCTCGACGATCGCGCCCGCCTGCTCCAGCGTGCGTGCAGCGGCCTTCACCGCGTCGGTCACTTCCGGGTCGACGGGGAGGCCGCAGCCGGCTTCGAGCATGAGGCCGAAGCGGAGACCCTTCACGTCGCGATCGAGATTGAGCCAGTCGAAGGCCTCGTAGGGCAGGCTCATGTGGTCGCGCGCGTCAGGATGCGAGAGCACGTTCATCATCAGCGCCGAGTCGGTGACCGTGCGCGTCATCGGACCGGCGACGCGTCCCATGTAGGGCGGATCGATCGGGATGCGCCCGAGGCTAGGCTTCAGCGTGAAGATGCCGCACCAGCTGGCGGGCAGGCGCACCGAGCCGCCGATGTCGGTGCCAATATGCAGCGGTCCATAGCCCGCGGCGGCGGCGGCGCCCGCGCCTGCGCTCGATCCGCCGGGATTCTTCGAAAGATCCCACGGATTGCGAGCGAGCTTGTGGAAGCTCGATAGACCCGACGACAGCATGCCGTAATCGGGCATCGTCGTCTTGCCGAGCAGCACCGCGCCTGCTTCGCGCGAACGCGCAGCAGGCGGCGCATCGACGGGCGCGGGCGTGAGCTCCGTCGCGGCCGTGCCGAGCGGAACCGCGACTCCCTTGGTCGCGATGTTCTCCTTGATCGTGATCGGCACGCCGTCGAGCGCGCCGGTCGGCTCGCCCTTCTGCCAGCGCTGCTCCGATCCGCGCGCGGAGGCCAGGGCGCCCTCCGGATCGAACGCCCACATCGCCTGCAGCTTCGGCTCGTAGGCCTCGATGCGCGCGACGACGGCCTTGGTCACCTCGAGCGGCGACAGGCTCTTCGCGCAGTACTGCTTCAGGAGGTCGACAGCGCTGAGATCGGCAAGGTCGGTCATCGGTTGGGATCTCGGTGTTCGAGGGAGGCAGGGTGCTGGTAGAGTCCCAGCTTGTAATTGTGCGCTGTACCAGAATTGGCTCGCGAGTTGGGCATCAATGCCAGAAGGATCATTCGGAGAGCCACTCGATGGACTGTCCGTGTGGCCCGGTCCAAGCCACGGGTTGACCGTCTATCGCCAGCAAAAATCGGCCAGCGCGATGCGGCCCCGACACTTCAGCGGCGATTTGAGGAAACACGCCCGGAGCTTCGTTGCTGATCCAAGTGGCGCCCATTTCCATGACAGCTTGTGCAAAAGCGTCTCGACCAGGCTGCGAACCAACATAGGTTAGCACAGCCGTATGAAAGACGACCCGCGTCAAGCCGGCGGGTGCAGAGCCGATCGCCGCCGCAAGGTCTTTGAGCAGGTCTCCGCGAATAACTTCCGGCGGCGTTCGGCGGGCAGTCTCGATTGCAGCGCCCAGGCGTTGGAGCCTTGCGGTCTGCTCGGGCCAGACAAGCGTTTTGAGCCAATCCATATCCTGCTGCGATGCGACGCTGAGCGGATTGAGATCGAGACCTCTGCGCCACTCGATACGCGGGAGCGCCATCGGCAATGGGGTTGATCGATTTGCAGCACACGGGAAAACAGGAGCCAGCGACCGCATTTCGAGAGGCGCTTCGATCCGATGCTGACCATAGTCGTAGCCATATCGGTCGGCGAGCAGGCACAACCCGGCGGATGCGCCGACCTCAAGGAGAGCGAGTGGCTGAGGTAGGCGAGCGAGAGCCGGAAGAAGGACAGCGCATCGGTTCGGCTCATTGGTCTGAGTCGTGCGGCTCCTCATGATCGCCTCGATCGGCGCAGCCTGTCGCTCTATCGCTTCTTCGAGATCGCTTATGCTCGTCGGCAATTCGCTCACATGACGGACGGCCGCGAAGAAAAGATTGGGCTGTTGCCGATCAAGAGGAAGTCCGCTGAGGAACGCCAAAATCTTGGCGCTGCCGGCGCACTTCAAAGCCAGCTTCTCGTATAGCGGCGACTGGCCATGGGCCTCGGTGATGGCGAAGCGGCGGTAGCGCTCCGCTAAAGCGTCTTTGGCTTCTGCAGTCTGGTGCATGGGGAGATCCGCTACATACCCAAGCCGCCGTGTTTAATCGGTGTCGGTCGCGGCCGCTTGCAGGAAATCGGGCAAGGGGCCCAACGGCGCCTCCTTTATGGGGGGGGGAATAGGTTCGACTTCGCTTTCCTGCGGTTGGGGGGTGACTCTGAAATTAATCCCCAAGAAAGACGGCTAACCCGCTGAATTTCCTTGACGACCCGATTCGCTCCATGCGAATCATCATGCATGGTGATTCGGCGCATGATTCGTCGTGCCTTGGAGCGGATCGTCGGTCCGATGATCGGCTGTCTCGCCGTCGCCTACTTCGCCTATCACCTGGTCAACGGCGAGCGCAGCCTGCTCGCCTGGCGTCACATGGACGTCGAGATCACCGAGGCCGAGACGCGACTTGCGGCCCTGCAAGGCGAGCGCACCGCGCTCGAGCGTCGCGCCAGCCTGCTGCGTCCCGACCACCTCGATCCCGACATGCTGGAAG
>CAZZLX010000646.1:0-2596 GCA_964655235.1 uncultured Rhizobium sp. | reverse complement strand
GAGCAACGACCTTCCATTTCTCGCGTGCATCCTCCTGACCCCGCTAAATCTGAAGGCGAGCGCCAGCGCGCGATCGAAGAGGCGGCGCCGCAGCCCCGACATCTTCTCCATCGCCTTGGCGATGCGCCCATGCATGACCTCGTAGAGGCGGGGGACGGCGGTGACGATGGTCGGCTTCGCCTCGGCCAGGTTCTGGACCAGCGTATCGGCGCCCTCGGCATAGTAGATCTGGGCGGCGATCGAGATCGGGAAGAACTGGCCGCCCGAATGCTCGTAGGCGTGGCTCAGGGGCAGGAACGACAGGAAAATGTTGTTCTCGAGGCCGAGCGGCTTCAGCACCTCGATCGCGCCCTGGCAATTGCAGAGGATGGCACCGTGGCTCAGCATCACGCCGCGGGGGGCGCCGCCGGTGCCGGAAGTGTAGATCACGCAGCTGGTATCGCTGCGCTTGCGCGTGGCGGCGAGCTGCTCGACGTCGTCCGCCTGCTTCTCGCCCTCGGTCAGCATCTGGTCCCAGCTGGCCCAGCGGATCGGCGGGCGCGGCGGTTCCGCCAGCGGTTCCATCGCCACCAGGAACTCGACCGACGGCGCGCGGCTGGCGGCCGGCACCACGCGCTGGGCGAGCTTGGCGGTGGAGACGATCACCGCGGTCGCGCCGGAGTTGTCGAAGATATAGCGGTAATCGTCGACCGTGTTGGTCGTGTAGGCGGGCACTGTGATGCCGCCGGCGGCCATGATCGCCACGTCGGCGATCAGCCACTCGGGGCGATTCTCCGAGATCAGGCAGACCCGATCGCCGGTCTGCAGGCCGCGGGCGCGGAGCGCGCGCGACAGCAGGTTCGCCTGGCGGGCGGCCTCGGCCCAGGTGATCGGCTTGTAGGTGCCCTCGACCTTGCGCCACAGGAAGGGCTTGTCGCCGTGCTTCCGCGCCTGCTCGAAAAACAGGAGCGGGAGGTTTTGAACGCCGCTGAGATCCATTCACTCCCCACGCAGCCGTTGTTAGGGTCGGCCTTCACCCCATCTTAATAGCGTTTCACGCCTACGGGAGAGTGCAGATGGCGAAGAAGGCCGCGCTCAGCAAGTTGCCGACCTGGGATTTGAGCGATCTTTATCCGGGACCGGACGCGCCCGCACTCAAACGTGATCTCGACCGGGCCGAAGCGGACGCCGGTTCCTTCCGCCAGCGCTATCTGGGGCAGGTCGCGTCCCTCTCGGGCGCCGATCTCGGCAAGGCCATCGCCGCCTACGAGCGGCTGGACGAGGTCCTGGCCAAGGCAGGCTCCTATGCCGGGCTGCTGCACTCGACCGACATGGAGAGCCAGGAGGTCGGCCGCTTCTATCAGACGGTCCAGGAACGGCTGACCAAGATCTCGACCGAGCTCCTCTTCTTCACGCTCGAGCTCAACAAGGTGGGCGACAGGGAGCTCGAGGAGAAGCTCAAGGACCCGTCGGTCGCGAAGTACCGGCCCTGGCTCCGCGACCTCCGCGTCTTCCGCCCGCACCAGCTCTCCGAGGAGATGGAGAAGCTGCTGCACGAGAAGTCGGTGACTGCCTATTCGGCCTGGGTGCGCCTCTACGACGAGACTCAGGCCGCGATGCGCTTCCGGCTCGGCGGCAAGGAGGTAACCATGGCCGGCGTGCTGGCCGGCATGACCGACAAGGACGGCAAGAAGCGCCGTGCCGCCGCCAAGGCCCTGTCGAAAGGCCTGAAGTCCGAGCTCAAGCTGTTCGCGCTCGTCACCAACACGCTCGCCAAGGACAAGGAGATCGCCGACCGCTGGCGGAGCTACGAGCGGCCGATCTCGTCCCGCAACCTCGGCAACCGGGTCGAGGACGAGGTCGTCGACGCGCTGGTCTCGGCGGTGCAGGGCTCATACGAGACGCTGTCGCACCGCTACTACAGGCTGAAGGCCAAGTGGTTCGGCGTGAAGCAGCTGAACTACTGGGACCGGAACGCGCCGCTTCCCAGCGATGCCGACCGCAAGATCGCATGGGACGAGGCGCAGTCGATCGTGCTCTCGGCCTATCGCCGCTTCTCGCCGAAGCTGGCCGACATCGGGCAGCAGTTCTTCGACAAGCCCTGGATCGACGCGCCGGCGAAGCCCGGCAAGTCCTCGGGTGCCTTCGCGCATCCGACGGTGCCGAGCGCGCATCCCTACCTGCTGCTGAACTACCTCGGGCGCACGCGCGACGTGATGACCTTGGCGCACGAGCTCGGCCATGGCGTCCACCAGGTGCTGGCGGCGGGCCAGGGACACCTGATGTGCGACACGCCGCTGACCTTGGCTGAGACCGCCTCGGTGTTCGGCGAGATGCTGACCTTCCGCTCCCTCCTCGATGCCGAGAAGAGCGCGAAGCGCCGGCGCGTGCTGCTGGCCTCCAAGGTCGAGGACATGCTGAACACGGTCGTGCGCCAGGTGGCGCTCCATTCCTTCGAGGCCGTGGTGCATGACGAGCGCCGGAGCGGCGAGCTCACGCCGGACCGCCTCGGCGAGATCTGGATGGAGACGCAGAAGGCGTCGCTCGGCTCCGCGATCCGCTTCGACGACGATTGCCGCGTCTTCTGGGCCTACATCCCTCACTTCATCCACTCGCC
>CAZZLX010000645.1:0-2600 GCA_964655235.1 uncultured Rhizobium sp. | reverse complement strand
CTTGCGGCGGACGTCGGCCATCGCCTTGGTCGAGTTGAATCCGGCCTCGAACTCCATGGCGACGGTGGCGCCACCCTCGAAGGCGTTCGAGCGCATCTCCTTGATGCCCTCGATCGAACGGAGCTGCGTCTCGAACGGCCGCACGAGCAGGCGCTCGGCGTCCTCGGGCGAGATGCCGTCGAGCGTGAGCGCCACGTAGATGATCGGGATCTTGACGTCGGGATCGCTCTCCTTCGGGATGTCCCGGAAGGTGATGAGCCCGGCGATCAGGATCAGGACGAGCGCGGCGATCGTTGTCCTCTTGTTGAACAGCGCCAGCTCGATGAGACGGTTCACGACTTGGCTCCGGCGAGGAACGGCTGCGGCGCGACCCGCTCGCCGTCCTTGACGAACTCCTGGCCGACCGCGATCACGCGCGCGGTGTTCGGCAGGCCGCTGAGCCATACGCGCTCGGCGTCGCCCGCGATCACCTGGGCCGGGAAGAAAGCGACCTTGTCGTCCTCGACCACGAGCTTGACGCCGATGCGGCCGAGGTCGTCCAGCGTCAGCACCGACGGCGGCAGCGCATGCGCCGAGGTCTGCGCGACCGGGAGGCGGAGCTCGGCGGTCACGCCTTCGACGATGCGGCCATCCGGGTTCGGCACCTCGAGCTCGACGCGGAAGGTGCGGGTCGCCGCGTCGCTGACCGCGCCGATGAAGCGCACCACGCCCTCGACCGACCCGCCGGTGACGAGCCGGGCCGAGCCGACCTGGCCGATGCGGATCTGGCCGACCTCGCGCTCGGAGATCTGCGCCATCACCACGGCGGGGGCGAGATCGACCACCGTCGCGACCGAGTTGCCTTCGCGCACGTAGTCGCCGACCTCGACCGGGCGCAGTTCGAGCACGCCGTCGAACGGCGCGCGGATCTGCGTCCTCTGGATGTCGAGTTCGATGCGGGCGAGCATCGCCTTCGCCGCCTCCAGCGCCGAGCGCGACTCCGCGTTCTTGAGCTCGGGCCGGAAGCCCTTGTCGGCGAGTTGCTTGCCGGCATCGAGATCGAGCGTGCGCTGGCGCACGAGAGCCTGCGCCTCTTCCAGGCGCGCCTGGCGGTCGTCCATCGCGAGCCTGGCGATCACCTGGCCCTTCTTCACGCGCGCGCCGCGATCGGCGCCGATCTCCATCACCTTGCCGATGGTCTCGGCCTTGATCTCGACCTTGCGCGAGGCGGCGGTGCGGCCCTGCACGACGATCTCGATCGGCTTGGCCACGGCCTGGAGCTCGACGACGCGGACCTTGGTCAACGGAGCGGCGGCAGGCGCCGGCGCGGCGCCGGCGGAACCGGCGCCATGGCTGCCGAAGATGCCGGACGCCATCCAGCCGGACACGCCGGCGACGACGGCAATGGAGAACCACCAGGGGGACATGCGCATGGGGGACTGTCCTTGCTTAATCGGCTGCGTTCTGACGGCCTGCCGTGAGCTGGGCCAGGAACGCGTCGCGGTTGTCACGGAGGTAGTCGTGGAAGGCGCGGTAGACGGCGAGGCCGACGCCGCGGACGAAAACGTGGCCCGGTTGCTGGTGCGCGCAGCCCGGCTCCGCCGCCTTCCCCTCGATATGGTCCAGGCACTCGCGGTAGAGCGCGATGTGGGCGTCGATCTGGCGTGCCACCCGGTGCGGCGGCATCAGGTGCGCGAAGAACATCAGGAACAGGAACTCGGAGCGGATGTCGTCCTCGACCGCGATGCCGGTCGCGTGGTCGGTCAGCGCATCGGCCAGCGCCGCCTTGCCGGCCGGGGTCAGCGCATAGACGCGCTTGTCCGGCTTCCCCGCCTGGGTCTCGTCGCGGCCGGTGATCAGGCCGTCGCCCGCGAGCTTCGCCAGCGCCGGGTAGATCGAGCCGAAGCCCGCCTTATAGAAATGGCTGAACGGGCCGTCCTCGGCCTGCTTCTTGATCTCGTAGCCGGTCGCATCGCCGAGGCTGAGCACGCCCAGGCAGAAGGTACGGACATCCATGAATTTTTCCGATCCGATACATATCGAAAGAACATATATCGGCCGGATATATATCTAACAGGCCTGCCCCGATCAAGCGGGTTTGGCAGCGGTCAGGATCCTGATGTGCGAGCCGAGGCGGTACCCGTCCCCGTCCCGGAAAGCCTGCAACCGCGAGGCGACCTCCGCGTCGAGCCGGTCCCGGGCCGCCTGCCCAAGCCCGGCTAGCCGGCTTCCGCCGGTCATCTCCAGCGGCGCCCGCCAGAACGGCTCCCCCGCCTTCACGTGGCGCTCGAAGGTCAGGTCCTTCTCCGCATAGCCGGTGAAGCCCGCCGCCTCGAAGTCCGCTGCGAGCACGCCGGGCGCGGCGTGGCGGAAGGGATAGAAGGGCGGCGGCTGCGGGCCGAGCACGGCGTCGATCGCGCCGCGCGTCACCTCGAACATGGGGTTGTCGGCGAGGGCGGCCCAGACGAGGAAGGCTGTGCGCCCGCCCGGCACCAGCACGCGGAAGACCTCGGCCAAGGCTGCGCGCGGTTCGGGAAAGAACATGATGCCGAAGCGGCAGGTGACGAGGTCGATGCTGCGATCGGCGATCGCGAGCCGTTGAGCGTCCTGGACGACGAAGC
>CAZZLX010000644.1:0-2611 GCA_964655235.1 uncultured Rhizobium sp. | reverse complement strand
CGAACATCCACGAGAGCGCGGCCGCGGCGGCCGCGATCTGGGTCACGGCCATCGCCATGCCGGCCGAGGCGCCGGCGGCGACCGCCGAGCCGGCGTTGAAGCCGAACCAGCCGACCCAAAGCAGCGAAGCGCCGGCCATGGTCAGGATCAGGTTGTGCGGGGTGAAGGGCTCCTTCGGGTAGCCCATGCGCTTGCCGATCATGATCGAAAGGACCAGGCCCGCGACACCGGCGTTGATGTGGACGACGGTACCGCCGGCATAGTCGAGCACGTTGGCGGTACCGAGGAAGCCGCCGCCCCAGACCCAGTGGGCGACCGGCGAGTAGACCAGAAGCGACCACAGGCCCATGAACCACAGCATCGCCGAGAACTTCATGCGATCGACGAAGGCGCCGGCGATCAGCGCCGGGGTGATGATCGCGAAGGTCATCTGGTAGGTCATGAACACCGATTCGGGGATCGTCTTCGCGTTGGCGTGGATCGCGTCCACGCCCATGCCCCGGAGCAGCGCGCGGCTGAGGTCGCCGACATAGGCGCCGCCCTCGGTGAAGGCGAGGCTGTAGCCCGCGATCATCCAGAGGATGGTCACGAGGCAGCAGGTGGCGAAGGAATGCATGACCGCCGACAGCACGTTCATCTTGCGGACCATGCCGCCGTAGAACAGCGCCAGGCCCGGGATGGTCATCATCAGCACGAGCGCGGTCGAGGTGAGCATCCAGGCGGTGTCGCCGGTATCGATCTTCGGCGCGGCGTCTTGCGCCATCGCCGCCATCGGAGCCATTGCCGCCGCCAGTGCGGCCAAGGCCAGGAACCCTCTCTTCACGCTTCCACCCTCCCGATATCCATCGCCGTGCCGACGCGACAGGCCTCGCCTGTTGCGGTGCAGCGGGAAATAACAAGTTCCGTGCCAGGGGAGGTCGGGCCGGAATCCCGCAGATTCCCGTCGCGAGGACGCAAAATTTGCCTATTTTTTCGGCGACGATATCCACATCGCCGTGTTTCTAGGCAGTCAGTCCAGGGGGTCAAGGCCCGCGGCGGCGAACGCCCCGGCCTGACGGTCGGCCAACCGGGTCTCGTCGAAGTCGCCGATCAGATCCTGGAAGAGCCGGTACCAGTTGATCTCGGCCTTCAGGCGAAGGAACACCGCGCCGAGGCCGACCGCGGCGCGATCCATCAGCACGAACTCGCGCGGCGGGGCGATGCCGCCGAGGCGCCGAAGCTCCGCATGGACCTGGGTGGCTACCTGCCGGCCATAGGCGGTGCCGCCGCCTTCCTGGATCGCCTGGACTCGATCCTCCATCAGGGGCGCGTAGACGAAGCGGGCCCAGAGGTTGAGGACGTCGATCACCTGACGGTCGAGGGCCTCGAAGCCCCAGGTGTGGTAGGCCTCGACCGCCAGATCCTCGTCGCCGTCGCGGAGCGACTTGTAGAGATCGATCACGCCACGGACGAACGATGGCCTGAACACGCGGATGCAGCCGAAGTCGAGCAGGTTGAGCGTACCGTCTTCGGCCAGCGTGTAGTTGCCGAGATGCGGGTCACCATGGATCACGCCGTAGCGATAGAACGGCACGTACCAGGCCCGGAACAGTCGGAGCGCGACCTCGTTCCGCACCTCGACCGGCGCGTCGGCGACGTCCGTCAGCTTGACGCCGTCGATCCAGCTCATCGTCAGCAGACGCCCGGTCGAAAGCTCGTCGACCGGCTCCGGCACCGCGATGCCCTGCTCGTTCGCCAGCATGTGTCGGTAGAGGCGCATGTGCTTCGCCTCTCGCCGGTAGTCGAGCTCCTCGCGCAGGCGATCGGATATCTCCTGGTGGATGCGATCGGTCATGATCGCCTTGTCGAAGCGCTCGTAAATGCCGAAGACCAGCTTGAGCTGGCGGAGGTCCGCTTCGACCGTCGCCGCCATGTCCGGGTATTGCAGCTTGCAGGCGACGACGCGTCCGTCCTTGAGCGTCGCCCTGTGCACCTGGCCAAGGGATGCGGCGGCCGCGGCCTGGTGCGGAAATTCGGCGAAACGGCTCTGCCAGTCGAGGCCGAGCTCGGTCGCCATCCGCCGCTTCACGAACGGCCAGCCCATCGCCGGCGCGTTCGCCTGAAGCTCGGCGAGCTCGCGCACATAGGCATCGGGCAGCGCATCCGGCAGCGTCGACATCATCTGCGCCACCTTCATCAGCGGGCCTTTGAGCCCGCCGAGCGCCGCCTTCAGCTGGGCGGCGTGGCGCTCCTGGTCGAGCGGGAGGCCGAGCACGCGCCCGCCGGCCAGACGCGCGGCGAGGCCGCCGACCGCGGTGCCGACGCGCGCATAGCGGGCGAGACGGCCGCCGAGCGTGTTCTCGTCGTCCGACACGTCATTCCATTCCTTCGAGCTCGTCGATGAAGCCTTCGATAACGTGAAGGCCCTTCGACCAGAACTCGGGCCTGGACGCGTCGAGGCCGAACGGCGCCAGCAGCTCCTTGTGGCGAAGCGTGCCGCCGGCCTTCAGCATGTCGAGATACCGGGCGGCGAAGCCCTCATGCGCATCCTGGTAGACCGCGTAGAGCGAGTTCACGAGGCAATCGCCGAACGCATAGGCATAGACGTAGAACGGCGAGTGGATGAAGTGGC
>CAZZLX010000643.1:0-2618 GCA_964655235.1 uncultured Rhizobium sp. | reverse complement strand
GCTGATCATCGACTCGATCAACCAGCTCGACCGCCCGGTGATGGTCGCCTACCTGATGATGATCGTATTCCTGTTCATCATCATCAACCTGGTCGTCGACGTGCTCTACTCGGTGATCGATCCGCGCGTGCGGCTGCAGGACGTGAAGGGATGAGCGATCCGGCCGTCACCGTCCCGCTCAAGGCCGAGACGCCCTTCCGACGGCTTGTGTCGGAATTCGCCGAGGACAAGCTCGCCGTCGGCGGCGCCGTCGTGCTGACGATCATCCTGCTGGTCGCGCTGTTCGCGCCGCTGATCTCCCCACAGAACCCCTACGACCTTTCCAAGCTCGACATTCTCGACAGCCGCTTGCCGCCCGGCTCCAAGAGCATGGACGGCATCACCTTCTGGCTCGGCTCCGACGACCAGGGGCGCGACATGCTGTCCGGGATCTTCTACGGACTTCGTACGAGCCTCGCGGTCGGCGTCTTTTCCGGCATCTGCGCGATGATGTTCGGCATGGCCATGGGGCTGATCGCGGCCTATGTGGGCGGGCGGACCGAGACGCTGATCATGCGCCTCGTCGACCTTCAGCTCAGCTTCCCGACCATCCTGATCGCGCTGATCCTGCTCGCGGTGCTCGGGCAGGGCGTCGGCAAGATCATCCTCGCACTGATCATCGTGCAGTGGTCCTACTATGCCCGCGTCGTGCGCGGCGCCGCCCTGGTCGAGCGCCGGCGCGAGTATGTCGAGGCGGCGATCTGCCTCGGCTTGTCGAAGCCACGGATCATCTTCAGCCACGTGCTGCCGAACTGCCTGCCGCCAATGATCGTGATCGGCACGGTGCAGGTCGCCGGCGCGATCGCGCTCGAAGCGACCTTATCGTTCCTCGGCATCGGGCTCCCGATCACCGAGCCGTCCCTCGGCCTCCTGATCGCCAACGGGTTCGAATACCTGCTGTCCGGCAAGTACTGGATCAGCTTCTTTCCCGGCATCGCGCTGCTCGTCACGATCATCTCCATCAACCTGGTCGGCGACCAGCTTCGCGACATCCTGAATCCCAGGCTCAAGCGATGAGCGATCCCACTCTCGCGGTCCGGGACCTCAAGACCCATTTCTTCACGCGCGGCGGCGTGGTGAAGGCGGTCGACGGCGTCTCGTTCGAGATCGGCAAGGGCCGCATCCTGGGGCTCGTGGGCGAGTCCGGTTCGGGCAAGTCGATCACCGGGTTCTCGATCCTGGGCCTGGTCGATCCGCCGGGGCGCATCGTCGAAGGCGAGATCCGCTTCAAGGGCGAGAACCTGGTCGGTCAGCCGGAGGAGCGGTTGCGCTCGGTCCGCGGCAACCGGATCGCGATGATCTTCCAGGACCCGATGATGACCCTGAACCCGGTCCTGCGGATCGACACGCAGATGATTGAGGCGGTCCAGGCACATCATAAGGTCGATGCCGACGACGCCCGCGCCCGCGCCCGCGACGCCCTCGGCCGGGTCGGTATTCCTTCGCCGGAGGAGCGCCTCAGCGCCTATCCGCACCAGTTCTCGGGCGGCATGCGCCAGCGGGTAGCGATCGCGATCGCACTACTCAACAATCCCGAGCTGATCATCGCCGACGAGCCGACCACGGCGCTCGACGTGACCATCCAGGGCCAGATCCTCTACGAGGTGCAGAAGCTCTGCCGCGAGACTGGGACCTCGCTGATCTGGATCACCCATGACCTCTCGGTCGTGGCCGGCCTCGCAGACGATATCTGCGTCATGTACGCGGGCCGCATCGCCGAATCTGGCCGTGTCGACGACGTGCTCGACCGCCCGTTGCATCCCTACACCAAGGGGCTGCTCGGCAGCGTACCGAGCCGCAACAGGCGCGGCAGCCCGCTCTCCCAGATCCCCGGGATGACCCCCTCGCTGCTGAACCTTCCGACCGGCTGCCCCTTCGCCGACCGGTGCCTGCGCGTGCAGGACGACTGCCGTATGGAGGTGCCGCCCATGATCGAGTACCTGCCGGGCCGGTCGGCGCGATGCATCCATCCGCATTTGGACGGCCGCGCATGAGCGAGGCTCTCATCGAGCTCCGGGGTATCGTCAAGCGCTTCACCAAGCCCCTCGACATCGCTGCCAAGATCGCCAACACGATCGGCGCCGGGATGCGCGAGGAGGTCGTCCATGCGATCGACCGCGTGGATCTCTCGATCCGGCCGGGAGAGGTCGTTGGCCTCGTCGGCGAGTCCGGTTGCGGCAAGTCGACGCTCGGCCGCATCGCCGCGGGCATCCTGCCGCCGACCGAAGGCCGCGTGATCTACCGCGGTAAGGACGTGACTGGGGACAAGCTGAAGGGCGGCAAGGCGCAGCTCGGCGCGCAGATGATCTTCCAGGACCCTTTCGCCTCGCTCAATCCGAGGAAGCGGGTCGAGGACATCATCGGCGAGGCACCGAAGGTGCACGGCCTCATCGACCGCCGCGAGTTCGGCGACTACGTCGAGGCGACGATGCGCCGGGTCGGGCTCGACCCCGCTTTCCGCCGGCGCTATCCGCATCAGTTCTCGGGCGGCCAGCGCCAGCGCATCGGCATTGCCCGCGCGCTTGCGGTGAAGCCCGAGTTCCTGATCTGCGACGAGGCAGTTGCCGCCCTCGACGTCT
>CAZZLX010000642.1:0-2618 GCA_964655235.1 uncultured Rhizobium sp. | reverse complement strand
TACGCGACCGGCCCCTCTCCCGCATGCTGCCGGGCCATCACTGAGACCGCGTGACGGCGATGTCGAGCCAGCCTTCCGGCGTCACGGAGGCACGATCGCCGGATCTCAGCAGGACGGTCGTGGTCGCGGATTCGACGATCGCCGGACCGTCGATGGCTTGGCCGGGCGCCACCGCATCGAAGTCATAGACCGGCGCTTCGATCCAGCCGCCGAGATGGATGCGCCGCCGCGCGATCGGCCCTGAAGGCGCGCGCTCCGGAAGCGTCGGCTCCTTCGGCAGGTCCGGCAGAACGCCGACGACCGCGACGCGGGCGTTGACAAGCACGACCTCCTGGTCGCGGAGCGCGTAGGTGTAGAGATCGGTGTGGCGCTGGTGGAAGCGCTCGACGATCTCCGGCATCGGATCGTCGGCGTTCCAGTCGACGCCATCCAGCGGAACCGCGACCTCGAAGATCTGTTCGCCGTAGCGCATGTCGGCGCCGTAGTGGATGCGGATCGGGCCGTCGAATGTGGCGGGCAGACGCGCGCGCCCTTCGGCCGCCATCTCCTGATAGAGCGCCTTCAGTGCCGACGGCTTGAGCTGCTTGGCATCGCCGATATGGGTGCGCGCGACCTCGTAGCGGAGATCGGTCGCGAGCATGCCCCAGGCCGAGAGCACGGCGGCGACGCGCGGCACGATCACGCGGGTCAGGTCGAGTTGGCGCGCCACGTCCGTCGCATGCAGGCCGGCAGCGCCGCCGAAGGAGAGCAAGGCGAAACGCCTGGGATCCACGCCGCGGCGCACCGAGACCAGGCGGATGCCCTCGGCCATGTTGGTGTTGACCACGCGATGCACACCGGACGCGGCGGCGACGCGGTCTACCTTGAGGTCCTTCGCCAAGCGGTCGAGCGCGGCGTCCGCCGCGGCCACGTCGAGCCTGGCGCGGCCGCCGAGGAAGTTGCCGGCGTCGAGATATCCCAGCACCAGGTTCGCGTCGGTCACGGTGGCGAGCGTGCCGCCGCGCCCGTAGCAGGCGGGACCCGGCTGCGCGCCGGCGCTCTCCGGCCCGACATAGAGCAGCCCGCCGGCATCTACGCGGCCGATCGAGCCGCCGCCGGCGCCGAGGCTGACGATGTCGAGGCTGTTGAGCACGACCTTCTGGCCGCCGACGCTGCGATCCGGCGCCAGCGAGGGCTCTCCGTTCACGATGAGCGAGATGTCGGTCGAGGTGCCGCCCATGTCGAAGGGGATCAGGTCGCCGGAGCCGATGAGGTTCGCGGCATAGCGCGAGCCCGCGACACCGCCGGCGGGGCCGGAGAGCACCGAGCCGGCCGCAAGACGGATCGCCTCGTCGATGGGGGTCACGCCGCCATGCGACTGGATGATCAGCACCGGCCCGGAGTAACCCGAGTCCTTGAGTCGCTTCTCGAGCCGCGTCAGATAGCGCGAGAGGATCGGGCCGACATAGGCGTTCACGACCGTGGTCGAGACCCGCTGGAACTCCTTGATCTGCGGAAAGACCTCGGACGAAAGCGTGACGTAGGCGCCCTTCATCGCCTTCCTGACCGCCTTGCCCGTCGCCTTCTCGTGGCGCGGATCGCGATAGGCGTGCAGGTAGCAGATGGCGACGGACTCGACGCCCGCCTTCTTAAGCTGCGCTACGGCGCGGTCGAGGGACTTGCGGTCGAGAGGCGTGCCCACCTTGCCGTCGGCGCGCATGCGTTCCTTGACGCCGAGTCGAAGCGCGCGCGGCACCAGGGGTTCTGGCGCCGCCATGCGCAGGTTGTAGCGGTCGTCCTTGAGGCCCTCGCGCATCTCGATCACGTCGCGATGGCCTTCGGTGGTCAGCAGGCCGACCTTGGCGCCCTTGCGCTCGAGCAGCGCATTGGTCGCGACCGTGGTGCCGTGGACGATGCGATCGGTCCTGGAGAAAAGACCGACGAGATCGGTCTCGAGGAGCTCGGCCAGCCGCATGAGCCCGTCGATCACGCCGATCGACGGATCCGCCGGCGTGGACGCCGCCTTGGCGATGATCGAGCGGCCGCTCTCGTCGACCGCAACCAGGTCGGTGAAGGTGCCGCCGACGTCGATGCCGATCCGGATCATGACGCCCGCCGCTTCTTCTTCGCCGCAGGCTTCCTCTTGCGGACCTTCTTCGGCTTTTCCTTGCGCGAGACGAACCCGTTCTCGGCGTCTCTTTCGCGCGCGCTGACGGCGCGATCCTTGCCGGGTCCCCAGCCGCCGCCGCCGGCCGAGAGGATGTGGAAGACGTCACCCGGCCGGATCTCGATGCCGACTTCCTTGGTCTTGATCACGCGGTCGGGCCGGCGCTTCGACTTGAGCACGTAGCGATGCGGAAAGCCGTCCTTGCCGCCGAGCAGCCCGCAGGAGCCGTAACGCGCGCCGTCGCCGGCCGTGTTGCCGAGCGCCGGCACATCGATCTCCAGGCGGAGATCGAGCTCGCAGCCGGGACCGCCGCGATACTTGCCGTCGCCGCCGGAATCGGGACGGAACTCGTGGCGCTCGAAGAACAGCGGGAAGCGCACCTCCGTCACCTCGAGCGAGCCGAACTTGATGCCGCCCGCCGCCTGCCACTCGCCGCCGCCGGGCCAGCCATCGCCGGCCGAGGAGCCGCCGC
>CAZZLX010000641.1:0-2623 GCA_964655235.1 uncultured Rhizobium sp. | reverse complement strand
CGAATTCGACGAGAACTGGAGATCCCGCATGCGTACGCGTATCGCCTCCGTCGTCGCCGCCGCCTTCATCGCAGCAGCATCGCCGGCCCCCGCCCAGACCGTCCTCAAGATGGTGCCGCAGGCCGATCTTCGCGTTCTCGACTCCGTCTATACGACGGTGACGATCACCAACAACTACTCGCGCATGGTCTACGACGTCCTCTTCGCCATGGACTCGAAGCTCGTGCCGCAGCCGCAGATGGTCGAGTCCTACAAGGTCAGCGACGACAAGCTGACCTGGACCTTTACGCTACGCCCGGGCCTCAAGTTCCACGACGGATCGGCCGTGACCTCGAAGGACGTCGTCGCTTCGTTCAAGCGCTGGCAGAACCGCGCCGTCGACGGCAAGGTGCTGATGGCCCGCATCGGCGCCTTCGAGACGCCCGACGATCGCACCTTCGTCTTCAAGCTCACGAAGCCTTACGGGATGATGCTGGAGACGCTCGGCGGTGCCGCCAACACGCTTTTCATCATGCGCGAGAAGGACGCGGCGACCGACGCCTTCCAAGAGGTCAAGGACAGCGTCGGCTCCGGCCCGTTCAAGTTCATCCGCGAGGCCTGGGTCCCGGGCGCCATGGTCGCCTTCGCCAAGAACGCCGACTATGTGCCGAGGAGCGAGCCGCCGGACGGCCAGGCCGGCGGCAAGGTCGCCAAGGTCGATCGCGTCGAGTGGCCCTACATCCCGGACACCAACACCGCGGTTTCGGCGCTCCAGCGCGGCGAGGTCGACATGGTCGAGGTGATCAGTCACGACATGATCCCCGCCCTGTCGAAGGATCCGAACATCCAGCTGCTGACGCCGGATCCGATCGGGTTCCAGGCGACGATCCGCCCCAACCACCTGGTACCGCCGTTCAACAATCCCAAGGCGCGCCAGGCACTGTTCCTGATCGGCGAGCAGACCGACTACCTGACCGCGATGGTCGGCGCTGACAAGCAGTACCAGAAGGTCTGCTTCGCGCCGTTCATCTGCGGCTCGCCGGGCGAGTCCACCGTCGGTATCGACGCGGTCAGCAAGAAAAACGTCGCCAAGGCGAAGCAGCTCTTCGCCGAGGCGGGATACAAGGGCGACCCGATCGTCATCATGACGCCGACCGACCAGTTCCTGATCCACACAATGACGCTGGTGACCGCCCAGCTGCTGCGCGAGGCCGGCATCAACGTCGACCTCCAGGCGATGGACTGGGGCGCCGTCACCCAGCGCCGGCTCAACAAGAACGATCCCAAGACCGACCGCGCCGGCTGGCACATCGCTCAGACCACCTGGCCCGGGCGCATCCAGTCGAACCCGTTCTTCAACCTCTTCGCCTCGACCTCCTGCGACGGCCGCAATTCTTGGGGCCTGCCCTGCGATGAGGAGATGGAGAAGATCCGCCTCTCCTACCTCGAGGCCGCCGGCGCCGACGAGCGGAAGAAGATCATCGATACGCTGCAGGCGAAGTTCCTGGAGGTCGTGCCCTACGTCCCGGTCGGCCAGTTCACACGGCCGGTCGCCTACCGCAAGGAGCTGAAGGGCATCGTGCCGAACTCCTGGGACATCACGCTCTGGAACATCGAGAAGGTGAAGAACTGACGCGAGCCGGCCTCCCCGCACGCCTGAACCCTATACGGTGCGGGGAGGCCGAACCGGTGGCTGCCAGGAACCGGCCCTGTCGATGTGCCGGCGCACGATGTCGAGGAAATAGCGCGCCCGCGCTTGCGTCGTGTGATGCGCGAGCAAGCGCTCGTGGCCCCGTTGAGCGATCGCGGCCGCGAGGTCATGGCGCGGCGCGTAGTAGGCGAGCTTCTCGTCGAACTGGTCGAGGGAACGAAAGCTTACGCAATCGATCCCATCGGTGAAGCCGTTCGGAATGACGATATCCGGCTCGTACGTCAGCAGCATGGCTCTGGCGGCGAGGATCTCCCAGAACCGGGCACAGTCGTAGCCGATCCCGGGCACGTTCACCGATATCAGGCTGCGATGGAGGACTTGGCGGTACAGCGGCGTCGCCAGCGGCAACGGGTAAGGCGGATCGATGTAGGCCCGTTCGCCGGTGAACCCGCTCACCACCATCGGATCGCCCAGATTCTCGAGCCTTTGGTGGATCGAGAAACGCATCGGGTTCGTGCCGAAATTGGCGAGAAAGGAGACGAGGACGTTCTTCTGCGCGGAGTCGCCGTCGAAGTAGCGAGTCTCGGCAGCGAATGGCAGCGGGAATACGAAGGCCGACGCCGGGTCGGGATATCGGCAACCGAGCTCACGCTTGAAGACGATCTTGAACGCAATATCCGACGGCGGATCGATGAGCTGGAAGTCGCTTCCGTCGACGAAAACCTTGCGAGGATTCCTGACGGGGCGCACGAGGTCCGTACGAACGCCGACGTTCGAGCCGACGACGATGAGATCTGCCTGTTCGGCGAAGGCCGAAAGATGCTCGTCGGGGATCTTTCGGGCGTAGTTGCTCGGCTCGCTGGCCACGAGATCGCAGCCGAGGGCGAGGAGTCCCTCGACGAGGGTTGCCGTCAGATAGTCGTAAGCGGACGAGTTGATGTAGAGGATCTTCATGCCGGCGATCCAGAGAACGGATCGCCGGTACGCTAGGTT
>CAZZLX010000640.1:0-2630 GCA_964655235.1 uncultured Rhizobium sp. | reverse complement strand
CCTAAGAAGGGTCGGCTCGAGCCCAACGACGCAAGCGTCCGGCTCGACAACCCGCTCTGCGGCGACCGCGTGCGTATCGACCTCCGGATGAGTGGGCCCAGGATCGCCGACCTCGCGCACGAGGTTCGCGGCTGCATCCTCTGCCAGGCGGCCGCCGGCGCGATCGGGCGGCTCGCGATCGGCCTCGACCGTCAGGGGGCCGCCGACCTTGCCGCTGCGGCCGACAAGGCACTGGCTGGGGAGGCGGTGGACATCCAGGAATTACAAGCGTTTAGCCCGGTATCCAAGCACCGCAGCCGCCAGGACTGTGTTCGCTTGCCGTTTCAGGCACTTAAGGAAGCAATAGGCGCCGCGTAGTCAGTTACCCGGCTGACGATGCGTAGTTTACAAAAGATTATTTAAAACTTGTCCTGAACTTGGGCATGATCTCCCGGGGTGGAAATCATGACCGACAAGATTCCGACGACGTCGCGCCCTGGCTGGGCGCGGATCGAAGCGGAACATGACATTGCCGAGGCCGATAAGATTCTCGGCCATCCGCTGCTCGTCGACCTCCTCAGGTTGTGGAGCGGGCTTCGCCGGAACGGCGCGCCGCCGGCCCGCGAGGACGTCGACAGCCTCATCTACAAGCCCGCCATCCTGCCGAACGTCTTTCTTCTCGAAGGCGTCGAGCGCAGCGGCGGCCGCGATCTCCGCTACAGCCTGATCGGCAAGGGCCTGGCGACCAGCTTCGGCAGCGACATGACCGGCCGCTATGCGCGCGACATCTTCGCCGACCAGGCCTATGCCGAAGGGCTCATCTCCGCCGCGTTCCTCGTCATGGACGGGCAGCGGCCGATCGCGACCACCGGCCGCTATGTGCCGCAGGCTCCGCACGACGAGCCGATCGAGGTGCATCGGCTGGGACTGCCGCTCAGGCGGCTCGCGAGCGGCACGCCGACTCTGCTCGTCTGCCAGGTGAGCCTCGAGGGTGGCGAGATCGTCGATGTCGTCCCCCATGCCCCCTATTCCTACGAACCCGGAAGCGTCGTCGCCTTCGTCGACCGGAGCTCCGGAAGGAGCCAGATGACATGACCGAAGACCAGAAGTCGCGGACGCTGCGGCAGCTGACGGCGGAGATCGCCGCCTCCTATGCCAGCCGCCATCAGATGACGCCGGCGGATCTGCCGCGCGTGATCGAGATCGTGCATTCGTCGCTGGCGGCGCTCGATCCGATGTCGGTCGCGATCGACTCGGCGACCGAGCCGGCGGTGCCGGTCAAGCGCTCGATCGGCGCAACGCACCTGGTCTGCCTCGGCTGCGGCATCTCGCTGAAGACACTGAAGCGCCACCTGCGTGCCGTGCACGACATGACGCCGCAGCAGTATCGCGAGGCGTGGAAGCTGCCGCCCACATACCCGATGGCGGCGCCCGCCTACGCCCAGCAGCGCTCGCGCCACGCCAAGCAGATGGGCCTCGGCAAGCGCCCGTCCAAGAAGCGCTAGGCGATCACCGCATCAGGAAGCCACCGTCGACGGCCAGGATGTGGCCGTTGACGTAGCTGGCGAGGTCGCTGGCGAGGAAGACGGCACCCCGCGCGCATTCGGCGGCGAGCCCCATGCGGCCGAGCGGGATGCGCGAGCGTGCGTTCTCCAGCGTCTCCTTGGTCATGCCGGTCCGCTGCATCGGCGTGTCGATGGCGCCCGGCGACAGCGTGTTGACCGTGATGCCGTGCGGGCCCAGGTCCTTCGCGAAGGACTTGGTCATCGTCATGATGCCGGCCTTGGTGATCGCGTAGGCTGTGGCGCCGACGAAGCCGCCGACGAGACCGGCGCCGCTCGAGCAGTTGACGATGCGGCCCCATTTGCGCGGCTTCATCACCTCTCCCGCGGCGCGGCAGAGGAAGAACTGGCTCCTCAGGTTCACGTTCATGAGCTTGTCCCACTCGGCCTCGTCGACCTGCTCCATGTCGATGCGCCGCAGCGTGGCGGCGATGTTGAGGAGACAGTCCAGCCGGCCCTCGCGCTTGGCAGTTCGCTGGATCAGCGCGTCGCAGGCGGCGATGTCGGCGAGGTCGACGATCTCGGCGGTGTGCCCGCTGCCGGCCATGGCGGCGACGGTCGCCTTGACGCCGTCGGCGTTGACGTCGACCGCGGTGACCTTGGCGCCGGCAGCCGCCATGATCTGAGCCGCAGCCTGGCCGATGCCGGACGCGGCACCGGTGACGATGGCGACGCGGTCCTGGAGGCCGAGGAGTTCGAGTTCGGGGCTCATCGCAGCATCAGCCCACCCTCGACGTCGAGGGTATGTCCGGTGACGTAGCTTCCCCAGTCGGAGACGAGGAACAGGATGGCGCGTGCGACTTCTTCGGGTTGGCCGGCGCGGCGGAGAGGCACGTTCTTCTGGTAGTGCGCGTTCCAGCTTTCTTCGGTGAAACCGAACCGGCCCATCGGCGTGTCGATGCCGCCGGGAGCCACCGCGTTCACGGTGATGTTGTCGGCCGCGACCTGGCGGGCGAGCGACTTCGCCAGCGCCAAGGCGCCGCCCTTGCCGATCGCATAGACCGAGGAGTTGTCGGCCCCGCCGTTGAACGCGGCGGTGGAGGCGATCACCACGACGCGGCCGGACTTCTGCTTGCGCATCGGCCGCAC
>CAZZLX010000639.1:0-2637 GCA_964655235.1 uncultured Rhizobium sp. | reverse complement strand
GCGGGCAAGCAGGCGCTCGTCGCGGCGCCGCCGCGTGAGCTTGTCCATGTAGAGATAGATGACCGGTGTGGTCAGGAGCGTGATGACCTGGCTTGCGATCAGGCCGCCGATGATCGCGACGCCGAGCGGGCGCCTCAGCTCCGCGCCCTCGCCGAAGCCGATCGCCAGCGGCACGGCGCCGAGGATGGCCGCCAGCGTCGTCATCAGGATCGGCCGGAAGCGGAGGATCGAGGCCTCGTGGATCGCCTGCCGGGCGGTCAGGCCGCGGGCGCGCTGCGCGTCGATGGCGAAGTCGATGATCAATATGGCGTTCTTCTTGACGATGCCGATCAGGAGGATGAGGCCGATCAGCGCGATGATCGAGAACTCCATTCGGGTCAGCAGCAGCGCGATCAGCGCGCCGACGCCGGCCGACGGCAGCGTGGAAAGCACGGTGACCGGGTGGACGTAGCTTTCGTAGAGGACGCCGAGCACGATGTAGATCGTCAGGATCGCAGCCAGGATGAGCAGCGGCTGATCGCGTAGCGAGTCCTGGTAGGCGCGGGCCGTTCCCTGGTAGCTGCCGCGGAGCGTCGTCGGCATCCGGATATTCGCTTCCGCGCGGGTGATCGCAAGCTGGGCGTCGCTCAACGAGTAGCCGTCGGCGACGTTGAAGGAGACCGTGGTCGCGATCGCCATGTCCTGATGGTTGATCGCGGTCGGGGTCGAGCCTTCGGCGTAGCGGGCGATGGCCGAGAGCGGCACCATCTGGCGCGGTGCGCGGGTCAGCGCCGATCCGGTCGAGGGATCGCGTGTCGCGGCGGTCGAGTTCGCGGTGGTCTGCGTGCCGGCCGCCGCCGTGGTACCCGCCGGGACATAGACATCGCGCAGCGCCGACGGATCGCGGGCGAGATGGGGCGCCACCTCCATGATCACGTGGTACTGGTTGAGGTCCTTGTAGAGCGTCGTGACCTGGCGCTGGCCGAAGCCGTTGTAGAGCGCGTTGTCGACGTCACGCGAGGAGACGCCGAGCCGGGTCGCGGCGTCGCGGTCGACGGTGAGATAGGTCTCGACGCCGCGATCCTGCTGGTCGGTGTCGACGTCGGCCAGCTCCGGCTGGTTCTTCATCTCGTCTGCGAGCCGCGACGCCCAGAGGCGGAGGTCGGCGAGGTTGTCGCTCTTCAGCGTGTACTGGTAGCTGGCGTTGCCGCCGCGGCCGCCGGCACGCACGTCCTGCACCGGGTTGAGAAACAGCGCGGCGCCGGTGATCTGCGCCAGTTGCGGCCGGAGCCGGGCGATCACCTCCTGGCTGCTTTCGGTCCGTCCCGGCTTCGGCTTGAGCGTGGTGAAGAGGAAGCCCGAGCCAGCGCGGCTGCCGCCGGTGAATCCGACGACCGTGTCGACGGCCGCATCGCGGCGTATGACGTCCACGATCTGCGTCAGCTTTCCCCGCATCGCCTCGAACGAGATGCTTTGGTCGGCGCGCAGGAAGCCATTGAGCTGCCCGGTGTCCTGCTGCGGGAAGAAGCCCTTGGGCACGGCGGTGAACAGCCAGACATTGAGGCCGATCACGAAGACGAACACGAAGAGCATCAGCGGCGCGTGGTCGAGCGCCCAGTCGAGCGTGTGCCCGTAGGTGCGGACGACGAACCGATACCCGCCGTCGAGCCAGCGCGAGATGCGTCCGGGCTTGCCCTCGGCTTCGGGCTTCAGCAGCAGCGCGCACATCATCGGCGTCGTGGTCAGCGAGATCACCAGCGAGATCATCACCGCCGCCGAGAGCGTGACCGCGAACTCGCGGAAGAGCCGGCCGACGATGCCCCCCATGAAGAGCAGCGGGATGAACACGGCGACCAGCGAAAGGCTGATCGACAGCACCGTGAAGCCGACCTCGCGGGCACCGAGAAGCGCCGCCTTGACGCGGCTCATGCCCGCCTCGATATGACGGCTGGTGTTCTCCAGCACGACGATGGCGTCGTCGACGACGAAGCCGGTAGCTACCGTCAGCGCCATCAGGCTCAGGTTGTTGAGGCTGAAGCCGAAGGCGTACATGGCGGCAAGGCCGCCCAGGATCGAGACGATGGTCGAGATCGCCGGGATCATCGTGGCGCGCCAGCTCCGGAGGAACACGGCGACGACGCCGATCACGAGGACGATGGCGATCAGCAGGGTCAGGCCGACCTCGTGGAGCGAGGCTCGGATCGTGCGCGTGCGGTCGGAGGCAACGACGAGGTCGATGCCCGGGAGCTCGGCCTGGAGCTCCGGCAGCTCCGCCTTGATCGCGTCCACGGTCTCGATGATGTTGGCGTTCGGCTGGCGGCTGATGATCGCGATGATCGCCGGCTGGCCGTTGACCAGGCCCAGGGTCCGCGTGTCCTCGACGCTGTCGATCACCTCGGCGACGTTCCGGAGCCGCACCGGTGCGCCGTCGCGCCAGGCGACGATCAGGTCGCGGAAGTCGGCCGCGACCAGCGCGCTGCTGTCGTTGGTGTAGAGCTGGTAGCGGCGGCCGTCGCTCTCCAGCGCGCCTTTCGGACGGTTGGGATTGGCGGCGGCGATCGCCGCGCGCACATCTTCCAGGCTGATCCCGTACTTGGAGAGCGAGTTCCAGGGTAAATCTAATAAACGAGCTACAGCAATTTCTGCGCCGTAGGCCAT
>CAZZLX010000638.1:0-2637 GCA_964655235.1 uncultured Rhizobium sp. | reverse complement strand
CAGAGGCTCATCGCGCCGGAGAGAGTTTCGTTCAGCCCGCCGGCTACGGGCGAGAAGCCGTCGATCACCAGCCGGGCCCGATCGGCGCGGCCGAGAGCGTCGCCGCGGATGCGACCGATGGCGGCGACGCCTTCGAGTGCGACTTGGCTCGCCTGACCGCCTTCGATGCGGACCTCGCCCTTGGCCTCGTCGATGCTCCCGTCGATCTCCGGTCCGGCGAGAGCCAAGCGGGGTGCTTCGAGATCGATGCGGTCCGGGCGCCAGGGGCGATACGACGCATCGATCCGTGGTGCCTCGGCGGTCCAGCCGTTGCGGCCGATTCGGGGCTCGACGAAGCCGAGCTCGAAGCGGAACGGGAAGCCGCCGATATCGAGGCTCCGCCAGGAAACCGTGTAGCCTTCCGCCTTCCGTGCTTCCGCCCAGGCAAGCGTGCGCTCCTCGATCTGTCCCGCGACGATCAGCCAGGCGAGGAAGGCCAGCGAGATCGCGGCGACGCCGACGATCGCTACCCAAGGCAGGAAACGACGGGTCATTGATGCGTCACGGAACGACGCGGTCGGCCGGCAGGATCAGGCGGACCGTGGTGCCGGCGCCGGTGCGGCTGGTGATCTCGATCCGTCCGCGATGGCTTTCGGCGATGCGCTTGGCCAGCGGCAGCCCGAGGCCGGAGCCGCTGCGTTCGCGCGCCAGACCGCGCGAGACCTGCTCGAACGGCTCCATCGCCCGCGGCAGGTCCTCGGCGGCGATGCCGATGCCGTTATCGGTGACCTCGACGACGGCGGTCCCGTCTGGATCTCGGCGCGCGCCGATCCGGACGCGGCCGCCGGCCGGCGTGAACTTGATGGCATTCGACAGCAGATTGAAGATGGCCTGCCGGATCAGCCGCTCGTCACCGCGGACGGCGGGAAGGCCCTCGGCGAGTTCCATCTTCAGGTCGACCTTCGCCTCCTCGGCCTGCGGCTGGATCAGCTGACGGCAGCGCTCGACCGCAGCTCCGATCGAGAACAGGCCTTCCTGGGGTGTCAGCTTCCCGGCATCGGCGCGGGAGAGGTCGAGGATATCGTTGATCAGCGTGAGAAGGCGGCGGGCGCCTTCGTGGATCTCGTTGGTGAAGGACTCGATCTTAGGATCGCGCGCGGTGCCGAGATGGCCGCCGATCAGCGCGGCGTAGCCGATGATCGAATTGAGTGGCGTCTTCAGCTCGTGTGTCATCATCGCCAGGAACTCGGACTTCGTGCGGTTGGCGCTCTCGGCCCGGATCCGCGCCTCGTCGAGACGCTCGATGATCTCGATTCGCTCGAAGCGGAGCCTGAGGGACTCTTCCAACGTCGCGCTCATCGCGCGGACGGCGGTGACCAGCACAACGATGAAGAAGACGAAGCAGGCAGCGAAGACGAGGTTGACGAACTCGCCGGTGACGGTGAGGACGAAGATCACCGGCGGGATGTGGGTCAGGAGATAGGCGAGATAGGCGGCCGGCAGGGCGGAGAGGACCGCGAGCCCGCCCGAGGCGATGCCGGTCGCCGTCATCGTCATGGCGACGAGGTTCATCGGCGCGGTGGGATCGAAGAACAGCAGCACCGAGGCGCCCCAGCAGACGCCAGCGGCCGCCGTCAGCAGGACGGCGATGCGGCCCCAGCGATCAGCGGCGTCCACCGTGGGCTTGGCGCGCATGAAGAAGGTGCGGGCGACCAGCCGTGTGAGCTGGACGGTGATCATGGTTCCGAGCCAGCCGAGCATCGGGTACGACATCCCGAATTCCGCCCAGAGGATGGTGACGAGGAAGCCGGCGATCGCCAGGCTGGCGGCGACCGTTGGGATCTGCTGCCGGTAGAAGAGACGCACGCGCTCGGCATAGACGCGCCGGGCGAGGTCGGGCGGAGCTACGGCCGCGCTGCCGCTGGTTCGGGACGCGGTCGGGGATTCATCCACAGCGCGAGTAGCCGCAGCTCGTGCAGAGGTCGCATCCTTCCTGGCGGATCAGCGACGGCTGGCCGCAGCGGACACACTGCCGCGGCTTGGCGCCGGTCGGGCTCGGCAATCCCACGACCTTGCGCTCGGCCTCGGCCTCGATCTCGGCGCCTGGCGGCTGCAGGAAACCGATGTCGACCATGTGCCGCTCGATCACGTCGCCGATCGCGGCCAGCAGCGAGGGCACATAGCGCCCGCCCATCCACTGGCCACCCCGCGGATCGAACACCGCCTTCAGCTCCTCGACGACGAAGGTGACGTCGCCGCCGCGGCGGAAGACCGCCGAGATCATGCGGGTCAGCGCCACGGTCCAGGCGTAGTGCTCGGTGTTCTTCGAGTTGATGAACACCTCGAACGGCCGGCGACGGCCGTCCTGGATGATGTCGTTGAGCGTGATGTAGATCGCGTGATCGCTCTCGGGCCACTTGATCTTGTAGGTCTTGCCCGGAAGCTCTTCGGGCCGGTTGAGCGGCTGGGTCATGTAGACGACGCCGCCCGCGTCCAGCATGTCTGCCGGCTTCGCGGTGATGTGGGTCGTCTTCGGCGTCTCCAGCGGCAGCTCGCGCTGGTCGGTGGTCTCGGTCTTCACCGACAGTACCGATCCGGTGACGTCGTTCGGCCGGTAGGTCGTGCAGCCCTTGCAGCCGAGGTCGTAGGCCTGCTGGT
>CAZZLX010000637.1:0-2645 GCA_964655235.1 uncultured Rhizobium sp. | reverse complement strand
GGCGCCCGCCATCCCCGACCGCGCCGTCGCCGCCGCCAACGGCGCCAACACCACGGCCGTGCTTTCCGGCATCGATCCGGCAACCAAGCAGCGCTACGTCTATCTGGAGACCCTGGGCGGCGGCTTCGGCGGCCGCGCCACCAAGGACGGCAAGGACGGCGTTCAGGTCCACATCACCAACACCTCGAACCTGCCGGTCGAGGCGATCGAGATGGAATATCCGCTCCGCGTCGAGAGCTACGGCCTGATCGAGGACTCAGGCGGCGCCGGCACGTATCGCGGCGGCCTCGGCCTGCGCCGCGTGGTGAAGCCGGTCGGCCACGAGGCCGTGTTCAGCGGCACCGGCGAACGCTTCCGCTTCGCGCCCTGGGGCCTGTTCGGGGGCAAGGACGGGAAGCCCGGCCGCTTCCAGCGCCGCGAGCCCGACGGCACCCTGACGCTGCTCGACAACAAGCCGGCCGAAGTCACGCTGACGCCGGACCAGGCCGTCGTCATGGAGACGCCGGGCGCCGGCGGCTACGGCGATCCGGCCAAGCGCGCTTTGGACGCGATCGAGCGCGACGCGATTTCCGGCAAGTTCTCTTCCGACTATCTCCGTCAGGCCTATCCGAAGGGTTGATCGATGAGCGAGCGTTTCGATGTCGTGGTCGTCGGCGCCGGCGTTAGCGGCGCCTCGCTGGCTTGGTACCTGAAGAAGCGCGGCGTCCGCCGCGTGGCGCTGATCGAGCGCGACAAGCCCGCCTCGGGCGGCACCGGCAAGAGCGCGGCGATCGTTCGCCAGCACTACTCGACGCCGCTGATGGCGCGGCTTGCCCGCGCCTCGCTCGACGTCTTCGAGGACCAGGCCAAGGCGGTCGGCTTCGAGCAGGTGGGCTACCTGTTCCTGGTTCCGCCGGGCCAGGCAAAGACCGCGCAGGACAACATGACGATGCAGCGGACGGTCGGCGTCGAGACCGAATGGCTGGAGCCGGCCGCACTCAAGAAGAAGGCCGGCGACTGGCTCAACATGGATGGCGTCGGCGGCGCCACCTTCGAGCCGAAGGGCGGCTATGCCGACCCGGTGCGCACCACCGAGACGATGGTCGCCAACTTCAGGAAGCTCGGCGGCGAGTTCCGCGAGCGGACGCCGGTACGCGGATTGATCCGCATGGGCGATCGCATCACCGGTCTCACGACCGATGCCGGCGACATCGAGGCCGGCACCGTGGTTAACGCCTCCGGCCCATGGTCGATCATGCTGGCGGCGAGCGCCAACATCGAGATGCAGATGCGCGCGATCCGCGAGCAGGACACCGTATGGGAAGCGCGCCCCGGCCGTCCGATCCCGTCGCATTCGATCTCGAACGCCGTGGACGCCACCTACCTCCGCCCGCTCGGCGGCAACCGCTACGTCGTCGGCCGTGGCTTCCCCAAGGAATACTTCGACTGCGATCCCTATAACTACAAGCAGACCGCCGAGGACGACTTCGTCGCCGAGGTGCAGCGCCGGCTCACCATGCGGTTCCCGACCATGGAAGGCGCCAAGCTGATCGACGCCTATGCCGCGCTCTACGACGTGACCGTCGACTGGTACCCCTATGTCGGCCCGCGTGCCGGCCTCGAAGGCTATGCCGACTTCTCCGGCGGCAGCGGCCACGGCTTCAAGATCGCCCCCGCGATCGCCTCCGAGCTCGCCGACTGGATCGTCGACGGCAAGGCGAAGCCGGACTTCGCCCGCCTGTCGTACGATCGCATCGCGAAGAAGGACGTGTTCGCGGGCTCGTATGGCGGCAACCGCGGCTAGGGATTTCCAACGCCTCACCCTTGAGGCACGCTAGGGTCGCTCCTCCCGGAGGGACCCATGAGCCAGCTTTCCAACCGCGCGACCTCGACCGACCTGCTCGACCGACGCGCCGCCGCCGTAAACGAGGTGATTGAGCGCGTACGTGAGATCGAGCACCGGCTCGGCGTGACGCGGCCGGCGATGGCGGCGATCGAGCGCGAGCTGATCCAGCTGGCCTCCCGCACCGAGCTGTTCCCGAAGGAGCAGTTCGCGATCCTGCCGGGCAAGCCCGCGATCTATCGTCTCGCCGAGGATCCGGACCATCGCTTCGCGCTCTACGCATCGGCCGGCGCGCTCGGCAAGTACCAGCCGCCGCACAACCACACGACCTGGGCGGTGATCGCCGGCGTCTACGGCCAGGAGCACAACGTCATGTACGAGCGGGTCGACGACCGCTCGGTGCCTGGCCAGGGGAAGCTGAAGAAGACCGGCGAGCGCACGGTGACCAAGGGCGTCGCGGTCTCGTATCTCCCCGACGACTTCCACACGATCCAGACCAAGGGCGACGAGGAAGGGCTTCACCTGCACCTCTACGGCCTCAGTCTCGAGCACCTGCCCGACCGCATCGGCTTCAAGACGCCCGAGGATACGGCCTACGAGCGCTTCATGCGCGCGCCCAACATCGGCGCGCCGCTGCTGCCGGCACAAGACCTGAAGGCGATGATTACCGACGGCGCGGAGCTCGCGATATTGGACGTGCGCGAGGAAGGCGTGTTCTCCAAGCGCCACCTGCTGTTCGCCTCGTCGCTGCCGTTGAGCCGGCTCGAGCTCCGCATCGACGCGCTGGTGCCGCGACGTTCAGCGCGCATCGTGCTGATCGACG
>CAZZLX010000636.1:0-2647 GCA_964655235.1 uncultured Rhizobium sp. | reverse complement strand
AGTGATTTCGATAGTCTTCTTCGGACATGCCGCCTTTTCCGATCACCATGCGGCAACCGGATACGTCGAACCAGCGGTTCATCCATTTCGAGAAGCGGAAGCTCGCGGTCGCGGTGACCGCGCCGACGTCGTAGCTGCCGTCGGGCCGGACCGCGGCGGCCGGCGAGCAATGGAAGTTCACGTTGGAGACCGAGGCGAGATCGACGGGCGGCTGGATGCCTTCGTCGAGCACGCGACGGTAGAGGCCCTCGCGGCCTGTATAGATCGGTCCATCCAGATAGACGACCATGCCGGCTTCGAGCTTCGCCAGATCGTCCGGCGTCACCGGCGTCTTGAGGCGGATCTCCTTCATTCCACGCCCTCCCGCCGGTGGTAGTCGGTGAACCACGCCGGATCAGTCCGGTACTCGACCCGGCCATCGGCGTGGAGACGCGCCACCGCCCGGCGCGAGGACAGGCAGAAGGCATGCACGCTCATCGGCATGCCGCCGGTATGGGTATGTGCGACCTCGATGTGGCAATCAACCACCATCGACTTTCCGACGAATCCCATCGGGCCCATGCCGATCGAGTTGCCGAGCTCCTTAAGCTCCGCTTCCAGGGCCGCGATCTTGGGATCGGGATTGCGGTCGCCGACGACCCGGAGACAGGCCGCCTGCTTGCCGATGGTCATCGCCGTATCCTTGGAGCCGCCGAGCCCGATGCCGATGATCGCCGGCTGGCAGGCGAGGCCGCGGCGGCCGAACTGCACCAGGACGTCGAGATAGAACTTCTTGATGCCGTCGAGCCCGTCGCCGGGAAACAGCATCCGGTAGTCGGTGCCGAAGAGCCCGCCCTTGTGCACCGTCGTGATGTCGACCCAGTCGGCATCCGGCTCGAAGGAATAGTCGATCTCCGGCGCGTGGATGCCGACATTGTTGTTGTTGTCGGCGCGGGAAAGCGGATGGACGCGGTTGGGCCGGAGCGGCACCTCGTTCGTGGCCTTGGCGACCGCGCGGCGGAGCGCCCGCTCCAGCGCGACGAAGCCGCCCTGCAGCTTCGCCTCGTTGCCGGCCTTCACGTAGAAGCGCGGAAGACCGGTATCGGCGCACATCGCGCGGCGATCGGCCTCGGCGGCCTCCCAGTTCTCGACCATCGCCTTCAGCACGAACTTGGAGAGATCGTTCGGCTCGGTCTCCAGCATCGCCTTGATGCCGTCGGCATAATCCTTGGGGATGACGATCGCCGCCTGGCGGGTCAGCTCGAAGCCGACATCCTCGATGGTCGAAGACGAGATCATGCGGGGCCCCTGTTCATGCCAGAGACTGCCCCGGTCGCACGCGGGTGAAGGCGACGGGCTTGGTGGTCACGGCGATGCGGTTCCCTTCGAGCGTCACGACGGTGTTCTCGGATTTCTCCAGCGGCCCGGTCTCCGGGAAGTCCGCGCGATAGTGGGCGCCTCGGGAGTCGTCGCGCCGGAGCGCCGCGGCGGCGATGGCGCGGCTGGTCAGGATCAGGCTGTCGAGGCTTAGCCAGTCGGCCCAGGTCAGGTTGAACGCCCGCGCGGTCTGGGGCAAGCCGGTCTCGGCGAGCTCGGCCGCCAGATCGTCGAGCCCCCGCTCGCCGCGCTTCAGGCTGGCGGCGTCGCGGATGATGCCGACATCGTCCCACATCAGCCGATAGAGCCGCTCGCGCAGCTCGTTGAGATCGCCCGGCTTGCGCGAGAACGGACGCAGCGTGTCGGCCACGGCGGCCTCGATCGCCGCCTCGTCGGGAGCGACGATGCCGCCGTCGGAATTCACGAACGCCGCCATCGCCTCGCCGGCGATGCCGCCGTACACGGTCGAGTTGGCGACGCCGTTGCCGCCGAGACGGTTGGCGCCGTGCACGCCGCCGGTGTCCTCTCCGGCGGCGAAGAGCCCGGGAAGCGAGGTCTTGCAGTCGAGCGCGTACTCGACGCCACCCATCATGTAGTGCGCGGTCGGCACCACCTCGACATTGCCCGAGACCAGGTCGAAGCCGACATCGGCGCAGCGCGTGACCATGCCCTTGAACTGCTTTCGCACCATCGCCGGGTCGAGGTGCTTCATCGTGATGAAGACGCCGCCGTTGGGCCCGGTCTTGCCGGCCTTCATCTGGTCGTACATGCCGCGGCTGACGATGTCGCGGGTTGCCCGCTCGTTGCGCGGATCGTACTTGTGCATGAAGCGCTCGCCGGCGCCGTCGAGGATATGGCCGCCGGCGCCGCGAAGCCCCTCCTCGATGATCGTCCCGGTGATGCGCGTGTCCTTGCCGGCGATCAGCCCGGTCGGGTGGAACTGCACCATCTCCATGTCGCGGAGCCGAAGGCCGGCGCGGAGCGCCATCGCCAGCCCGTCGCAGGACTTGTCGCCCGACGGCGTGTGGTAGAGGTACATGGTCGGCCCGCCGCCGGTCGCCAGCAGCACCGCCTTGGCGGCGACGAAGCGGAACTCGCCGGTTCGCACATCGAGCAGCAGCACGCCCGAGATCCGCTGGCCGTCGCGGGACGGGATCAGCGCGATCGCGCGATGCTCCTCCATCCGCTTGATGCCGCGCGCCCAGACCTGTTCGGCGAGCCGGTTGATGATCTCGATGCCGGTCAGGTCGCCCTTGTGCACCGTGCGGTCGACGGTCTGGCCGGCGAAGGC
>CAZZLX010000635.1:0-2657 GCA_964655235.1 uncultured Rhizobium sp. | reverse complement strand
GAACAGGGTCGGGTTGCCGCGCACCACGTCGAGCAGCAGGCGTTCATAGGCCTCCGGAAAACGCCCGGTGAAGGTCTCGGCGAAGGAGAGGTCCAAGGGCACCGATTTGAGGCGAAGGCCGCCGGGGCCGGGCTCTTTGGTCATCAGGTGCAACGTGATGCCTTCGTCGGGCTGCAGGCGGATCACCAGCCGGTTCGGGTTCAGGCCGCCGGCCGAGCGCGGGAAGATGCTGTGCGGGACCGCCTTGAACTGGATCACGATCTCCGAGGTGCGCGTCGCCAGGCGCTTGCCGGTGCGAAGGTAGAAAGGCACGCCGGCCCAGCGCCAGTTGGCGATGCCGACCTTGAGCGCTGCGAAGGTCTCGGTACGGCTGGCTTTCCCTTCAGAGAGCTCTTCCTGGTAGCCGGGCACGGCCTTGCCCTCGGCCGCGCCGCGACGGTACTGGCCGCGGATGATGCCGTGCTCGCCTTCGCCGATCGGCTCCAGCGCGCGTAGCACTTTGATCTTCTCGTCGCGAACCGCGTCTGCGTCGAAGCTTCGCGGCGGCTCGAGCGCCACCAGGCAGAGAAGCTGCAGCAGATGGTTCTGCACCATGTCGCGGAGCGCGCCGGCAGTGTCGTAGTAGTCGGCTCTTCCCTCCAGGCCAACGGTCTCGGCAGCGGTGATCTGCACGTGGTCGACCCAGGTGTTGCTCCACAACGGCTCGAACAGCGAGTTGGCGAAGCGGAGCGCGATCAGGTTCTGCACCGTCTCCTTGCCGAGATAATGGTCGATCCGGTAGGTCTGGCCCTCGGCGAAGACCTTGCCGATCTCGTCGTTGATCTGCCGCGCGGAGGCGAGGTCGTGGCCGATCGGCTTCTCGACCACGACGCGGGCCTCGGGCGTGGCCAGACCCGCCTTGCCGAGCCGTGCGCAGGTCGGGCCGTAGAGCGACGGCGCCGTCGCCAGGTAGAACACGCGCACATGGCCCGGCACGTCGTCGAGGCGACGCTTGAGCGTGTCCCAGCCGGCATCGGCGGACGCGTCGAGGGCGATGTGATCGAGGCGCGCGAGGAAACTGGCCCAGGAGGCGTCGTCGGCCCTGTGCCTGCCGACGCGTTCCTCGACCAGCTGCCGGTAGGCAGCCGCGTCCATGGCCTTCCTGGAGATCGAGTAGATTCGCGAGCTCGCCGGGATCTGCCCGTCGACGTCGCGATGGTAGAGGGCGGGCAGCAGCTTCCGGAGCGAAAGGTCGCCTGTGCCGCCGAAGATGACGCAGTCGAAAGCGTCGACGGGAATGGTCTTGAGCGTCATCTCTGGAAGCGTCCTCTCTCGGGTCGGCCAGACCCGAGAGAGGATGCCACGGGATGCGTCAGCTCTCCATCCACACGCGGTCGTAGCTTTCGACCGGGCCGATGCCGCTGGTGATGACGTCGTGGACCTTCTTGTTCACGAAGTTCGGCCACGCCATCTCGATCATCCAGGCGACCGGCACGTCCTCGGCCAGGATCTTCTGGACCTCCGAATAGGCCTTCTGGCGATCCTCGTCCTTGACGCCTTTGGCGCCGAGTTCGAACAACTCGTCCACCTTGGGATTGGTGTAGGCGCCGATATTTGTCGACGGAACGCCCTTGCGGATGTTGGTCGAGATATAGGCGCGAGAGACGCCGAGGGCGGGATCGGCGAACTGCGAGAGGTAGTTGAAGGTGAGCTCGTAGTCGTCCTCGGTCGACTTCTTCCAGAAGCCGGCGACATCGGTGCTCTCCAGGGTCAGCTGCATGCCGACCTTGCCGAGCGCTTGGCGGGTGTATTCGGCCAGCCGCTGCCAGACCTCGCCATAAGGCAGGACCATGCAGCGGAGCTTGAGGCGAACGCCGTCCGGCCCCTTCTTGAAGCCAGCGGCCTCGAGCAGCGCCTCGGCCTTGGCCGGATCGAACGGATACTTCGGCACGTTCGAGTCGTAGAAGCGGGTGGTCGAAGCGATCGGTCCGGTCGCGACCTTGCCCATGCCGAAGAACAGGCTCTTCAGGATGAACTCGCGATCGATGCCAAACATGATCGCTTGGCGCACGCGCTTGTCGGCGAGAGGCCCGCGACGGTTGTTGATGTCGATCCACATGATCGGCGAGACGAACTCGTAGCCCTTCGTCGTCATGCTGAGGTGAGGCAGGGCCGCCAGGCGCTGCACTTCGAACGGCTCGACGGCGTCGAACTGGGAGGCGTGGGCCTGTCCCGTCTCGAGGGCCACCGCTCGCAGCGACGCATCCGGGATGATGCGGAAGCTGATGCCGTCGAGGTAGGGCTGGCCTTGCTTCCAGTAGTTCTCGTTGCGCACCAGCTCGATGTTCGAGCCCCGGTTCCATTCCTTGAACTTGAACGGGCCAGTTCCGATCGGCGTGTTGTTCGCCGGATTGTTGCGGAAGTCGGTATTCTCGTAGACGTGCTTCGGCACCAACGGTGCGCTCGACACCTCGAACGCATGGAGGAAGGGACCGAAGGGCTCCTTCAGCTTGTAGACGACGGTGTGCGCATCGGGCGTCTCGGTCGAGGCGACGCGACTGAAATTGGCGCGCGCGCGACCGTGGACTTCCATAAGGAATACCTGGGTCGAGAAAACGACGTCGGCCGAAGTGAAGGGCTTGCCGTCGTGCCACTTCACGTTCTCTTCAAGCTTGAAG
>CAZZLX010000634.1:0-2663 GCA_964655235.1 uncultured Rhizobium sp. | reverse complement strand
GTCCTCATCGCGTGGGTCTTGACCTCGCCGGTCGCGGCCTGGCCGGCGGCGACCTGCCCGGTCGTGGTCTTGCCCGAGGCGAGTTCACGGCTCATCGGCTGGCGGTTGAGTGTCGCGGCGCCGCCGGTGGTCAGCGAGCTGGCGGGCGGCTGCATCTTCTGCTGCTGCGCCATGGTCGGCGAGGTCGGCGCGGCAGGCGCCTGGGCGGCGGTGCCCGAGCTCCTCGGCGAGCCATCCGTGCCGGCGCCGGCGGTGCCGGCGGCACCGGTACCCTGGGCAAAGGCCGGGGCACCGGCAAGCGCGACAATCGCGGTGGTGATCATCATCAGTTTGCGGGTCATTCTCTTTCTCTCCTATGTTCGCGGTTCCCACAGGGGAGGGCGGACGGAGAAACGCGAGGTTTCGCCGCGGGGGCAGCCCAAGTGAGAGCTTGAATGGCCGTTCCGTCCCTGAGAGACCGTCGGCGGCCTTCACCGACCATGAACGTTCGTCCCTGGGGCAGGTTGCCGAGGCGGCGGAGCGCCTGGAAAAAACTGCAATAAAGTGCTCAAAAACAACGAGTCGCGCGCGAATTTCGCGTTCTTCCCGGCTTCGCGCGGTATGGAAATAGTGGGTCGGACTTCAGTTGGCGCGCGTTGACAACGTCAAGGGACATCCCTATGGTCCGCCGCCTGTTTTCTCGGGGTTCGCCATGAAAGTCGTGAATTCGCTGAAGTCGATGAAGGGCCGGCACAAGAACTGCCGCATCGTCCGCCGCAAGGGCCGGGTCTACGTCATCAACAAGACCAACCCGCGCTTCAAGGCCCGCCAGGGCTAAGCCCTCGGATCACGCCCCTCTCCTGAGCCGGGCGTGATCCTCGCTACCGACATCGATTTCGATCGCGACGGCAAGCAGGTCTCCGCCGTCCGCGTTCCCGTGCAGCGCGAGAGCGGCGCCGACGGCGCGTTGCTCGTGCCCATCGCCGTCATCCGCAACGGCGACGGTCCCACTCTTCTCATCACCGCCGGCAACCACGGCGACGAATACGAAGGCCAAGTCGCCGCGGCCGGATTCGTCCGCTCGATCGATCCGAAGGCGATCCGCGGCCGCGTGATCGTGGCGCCGGCCCTGAACCTGCCGGCCGCCACTGCCGGCCGACGCACCTCGCCGCTCGACGGCGGCAACCTCAATCGCAGCTTTCCGGGCGACGCGCTCGGCGGGCCGACCGCCAAGATCGCGGCCTTCGTCGACTCGCAGCTCCTGCCGCGCGCCGACCTGGTGATCGACCTTCATTCCGGCGGCACGGTCTTCGACTACGTCAACTGCCTGTTCGCGAGCGAGCACCCGGTCGCCGACGTGCGCCGGCGCACGCGGCGGGCAATGGACGCCTTCGGGGTCGAGTGGTGTATCACCAAGCCGTTCCGCGACGACGAGACCACGATGCTGGGATCGGCCGCGCGCCGCGGCGTGCCGTATCTCTCGACTGAGCTTCGCGGCATGGGCACCGTCGGAGCCGAGGCGCTCCAGCTCGCCGTGACCGGCGTGTCCGGCCTGCTTTCGACCCTGGGGATCCTGCCGCAGAAGAACAGCCCCGCGCCGACCACGCCGCGCTGGCTGCGCTTTCGCGACGGCAGCCTGTTTCCCGTCGCGCCGGAGGGCGGCGTGTTCGAGGCGCGCTGCGCTCTCGGTCAGGACGTGGCGGCGGGTGACCTCTGCGGACTCGTCCACGTCGTCGAGCGCCCCGACCGGGCGCCGATCGAAGTCCGATTCCGTGATTCAGGCGTGGTGGTCGGCCTTCGTCATATCGCGCGGGTCGCGGCCGGCGACGACCTCGCGCATGTCGCGCAGGCCGGACCCGAGATCGCGGCCTGAGGCGTCGAATCCGATATTAGTGGAACAGGCTCTGCAGCTTCTGCGGCGCCAGGTTGGCGATGCTGAGACTCTGGCCGGAGAGTTCCTCGCGGGCCGAGAGCGCCACATCCTTGGCCGCCTTGGCATCGGCAGGCGCTTCGGACTCGTCCACCGACAGGGTCGCGAGCAGGCCCGAGTCGACCTTGACACTCGGCGTGTCCTTCGAGCCGGCTTCTTCGGTCTTGGCTTCGGGCTTCGGGGGCGGCGACCGCTGAATGGTCTGAGCCGCTTGCGCCAGCTGGCTGGCGATGGTCGCAGTGATGTCGGCCATATCTCTATCCCTTTTGGACGGACGAACGGCGCCTTTCTAGCGACGCCAACATTTTACGCTCATTGTCCGTTGTTCGCAATGCTCCGGCTATTCGCCTGATTTCGGCGGCCGGGTGCCCGATTTGACACCCGGCCGGCCCCTACCCAGGATTGCCTCATGGCCCTGAGAATGCCCGCCCCCGACCAGGACGTGCTCGCCCGACGGCGCGAGATCGTCGCCGCCTTGCGAGAAATCGTTCCGGGAGAAGGAGTTATCGACGCCGAGGACGAACTCCGGGCCTATGAGTGCGACGCCCTCTCGGTCTACCGGCAACTGCCGATGGTGGCCGTCCTGCCGTCGACGACCGACCAAGTCTCCCGGATCCTCCGCTACTGCCACGAGAACCGGGTCCGGGTGGTGCCGCGGGGCGCCGGCACGTCCCTTTCCGGCGGCGCCCTGCCGCTGGCCGACGGCGTGCTGCTCGCCATGGGCAAGTTCAACAAGATCCTCGACATCGATTTC
>CAZZLX010000633.1:0-2671 GCA_964655235.1 uncultured Rhizobium sp. | reverse complement strand
CAGCGTCTGGCACCGCGCGAGGCGGAAGTCTCCGCCGTCCGCGTCGTCGATATCGACGACGAGAGTTTGGCAAGGGTCGGGCAATGGCCATGGCCACGGTCGGTCGTCGCCGAGCTCGTCGACCGCCTGACGAGCGCCGGTGCGGTCGCCGTCGGCCTCGACGTCCTGTTCCCGGAACCGGACCGCACCTCGCCGATCGAGTTCCTTAAGCGGCTGCCGCAGGCGGAAGCGCTGCGGCCGCTGTTGGCTCAGCTTCCTGATCCCGACGACGTGCTGGCGGAGGCGTTGGCGGTCGCACCCGCGGTCACCGGCTTCGTCCTGGTATCGGAAGCGAACGACCGCGTGCCGGTGCGCAAGGGCACCTTCGCTCAGGTCGGCATCGACCCGGCACCGTTCGTGCCCGGATATTCCGGCGCCGTCGCCTCCCTGCCGAAGCTCGAACGCGCGGCGCGCGGCAATGGCGGCCTCAACAGTGTCACCGACCGCGACGGCATCCTGCGCCGCGTGCCGCTGGTGCTGCGGCTCGGCGACCGTCTCTATGCCTCGCTGGTGACCGAGACCCTGCGCGTCGCCCAGCAGGCGAGCACCTCCATCATCCGAGCCTCGGGCGCGCAGGCGGCGGCGAGCTTCGGCGCCGAGACGGGGATCGACTCGATCAAGATCGGCGACTTCGTCGTGCCGACCGACGCGCGCGGCCAGTTCTGGCTTCACTTCGCCGAGACCGGGCGGGCGCGAACGCTGCCGGCCTGGAAGGTGCTTTCCGGCGATGCCGGAGAGGAGGGGATCGACGGCACCATCGTTCTGGTCGGCAGCAGCGCCGCCGGCCTCAAGGATCTCCGTACCAGCCCGCTCGACCAGGCACTTCCAGGCATCGAGGCGCATGCGCAGGCGATCGAGCAGATCCTCGCCGGACGGTTCCTCAGCCGGCCGGACTGGGCCGAAGGCGCCGAGCTCCTGTACGTGACTGCGCTCGGCTTCGTACTCATCCTGATGCTGGGTCGCATCGGCGCTGCCTGGTCGGCGGTGGCCGGTGCCACGGCCGCAGTACTGGCGGTGGCGGGATCGTGGCACGCCTTCCGCTTCTTTGGTTTCCTTCTGGATCCGGTGACGCCGGTCGCGGCCACGCTCGCCGTCTACGTTTCGGCGACGCTGGTGAGCTATCTCGCGGCGGAGCGCGAGAAGCGCGAGGTCAGGACCGCCTTCTCGCAGTACCTGGCGCCGGCGATGGTCGAGCGCCTGGCTGCCGATCCGAGCCGGCTCAAGCTCGGCGGCGAAGCCCGCGACATGACCTTCCTCTTCTGCGACGTGCGCGGATTCACCACGATCTCGGAAGGCTACAAGAGCGACCCTCAGGCGCTGACCCGGCTGATCAACCTGTTCCTGACGCCGATGACCGACCGGATCCTCGCCAGCCGCGGCACCATCGACAAGTACATGGGCGACTGCATCATGGCGTTCTGGAACGCGCCGATCGACGATGCGGACCATCCGGTCAATGCCTGCCGCGCCGCACTTGCGATGCGGGAGGAGCTGATCCGGCTGAACGCTCGCCTGAAAGCGGAAGCGGAGCAGGAAGACCGGCGCTTCATGCCGCTCGCGATCGGCATCGGCATCAACTCCGGCGTCGCGGTGGTCGGCAACATGGGGTCGGACCAGCGCTTCGACTATTCGGTGCTGGGCGACGCGGTCAATCTCGCCTCCCGGCTGGAAGGCCAATCGAAAACCTACGGTGTCGACATCGTCGTCGGCGAGACGACGGTCGCCGCGGCTTCGGGCTTCGCCTTCCTCGAACTCGACCTGATCGCGGTCAAAGGCAAGGCCGAGGCCATCCGCATCTACGCATTGAGGGCGGAAGCGCCCGACGACGCGCACCGCGCGCTGGAAGCCATCCAGGCCGAGATGCTGGCGGCCTATCGGGCCCAGCGCTGGGACGAGGCCGAGATCGCGATCGGCCGCGCGCGAACGACGGCCTCTGACCTGGCGACGCTCTGGGATCTCTACGCCGAACGGGTCGATGCCTATCGCCGTGAGGCGCCCGAACCGGGCTGGAACGGCGTCACCGTCGCCCGGACGAAGTAGTACGGTGGCGGCCGAAGCATGGGAGCGGGCGCGGACCTAGGATGGCGCCTCGCCCGGAGGATCGGACCATGGCCACCAACGCCGTCTTCGCCGAAATCGCAGCTCTCGCGGGCGATCCGGCGCGTGCGGCCATGCTGCATGCGCTGATGGACGGGCGCGCGCTGACCGCCTCCGAGCTCGCGCGCGCCGCCGGCATCACGCCGCAGACCGCGAGCGGTCATCTCGCGCGTTTGACGAAGGCTGGGATGATCGCGGTCGCGGTGCAGGGGCGGCATCGCTACCACCGTCTCGCATCACCGGCGATCGCGCGCATGATGGAGAGCATCATGCAGGTGGCTTCGGAGGCGGCGGCGAGCCGGAAACCAGTCGTCGTCGGGCCGAAGGACGCCGCCTTGCGCGCCGCGCGCACGTGCTACGACCATCTGGCCGGAAGGCTCGGCGTCGACCTCGCGGACGCGATGGTCGCGGGCGGCCATATCGAACTCGCCAGCGATGCCGGCGTGATGACCGACAGCGGCGTGGCGCTGCTCGGCCGGCTCGGCATCGACGTCGAGAACCTCGTCGCGCGTCCCGGCCGGCGCGGAGGCAAGCT
>CAZZLX010000632.1:0-2679 GCA_964655235.1 uncultured Rhizobium sp. | reverse complement strand
AGGATCGACTTGCCGGCACCGGTCTCGCCGGTCAGCGCGTGCAGGCCCTCTCCCACCTCGATCTCGAGGCGGTCGATCAGCACGACGTCGCGGATGTCGAGGCGGGTCAGCATCGCCGGGCGGAGGGTGCCAAAGGTGTCGCCGGGTGGCAATCGTGCATAAGGCCTGTACAGTCAGGGTGATTCGGCGACCGCAGGAGGCGCGCGCATGGGCTTTCTCGGAATTCTGAAGGCACTAGGTGCCGCCGCGATGGCGGTCGGCATCTTCTACGTCGGCGGCATGGCGAGCCTCGAAGCGCTCGGCCACCTCGGGCAGTTCGACTGGGCGATCAAGACCGCGACATTCTGGACCGGCGGCGTCGTGCTGGCCTTCGTGCTCGCGGAGATGACGCGCAGGATCATCATGGACATCGCGGCCTTCCTCGAGGAAGAGACGGGGGAGCCCAAGCCGAAGTTCGAGGTCGACGAAGAGCACGACGAGCCCCCGCCGAAAGCCGGGGCCAAGTCGGCGGCGCCGGCCAAGCCGGTGCCCTTGAAAAAATAGCGCCTAGAAGAGCGAGCCGAAGGTCCGGCCGAACCAGCCGGGCTTGCTGCCGTCCGGCGCCAGGCCCTTGCCTTCGAGCAGCGCATAGGCGTCGCGATACCAGTCGCTGCCCGGATAGTTGTATCCGAGCACGGCGGCGGCCTGCTGTGCCTCCTCGCGGACGCCCAGCGACAGATAGGCCTCCGTCAGTCGCAGCAACGCCTCAGGCACCTGCTCCGTCGTCTGGTAGTTCTCGATCACGCGCTTGAAGCGGTTGATCGCGGCGACGGGCTGGCCGAGGCGGAGATAGTAGCGGCCGATCTCCATCTCCTTGCCGGCGAGATGGTTGCGGGTGAGGTCGATCTTGAGGCGCGCGTCGCGCGCGTAGCGCGAGTCGGGATAGCGGCGGACCACCTCGTCGAGCGCCTTCAGCGCCCGGTCGGTGATCTCCTGGTCGCGGCCGACGTCGGCGATCTGCTCGTAGTAGCTGAGGCCCTTTAGATAATAGGCATAGGGCGCGTCGCGGTTGCTGGGGTGCAGCTCGATGAACTGGTCGAGCGTTCCGATCGCGTCGTCGTACTTGTTCGCCTGATAGAAGGAGAAGCCGGCCATCAGCTGGGCCTTGGTCGCCCAGGCCGAGTACGGATGCTGGCGCTCGACTTCCTCGAACTGGCGCGCCGCCTTGAGGTAGAGCCTTTCCTCGAGTGTGTTCATCGCCTCGTTGTAGAGGTCCTCGACCGGCTTCTCGACGTAAGGTTCCGGCTTCTCGCCGCAGGCGGCGAGGGCGAGGATAACGGCGACGAGGGCGAAGCGGAAGCGGAGCATGGCGCCTATATACCGGCGCCGGCAGCGGCTGTCAGCACCACCTCAGGCGGTGGCAGCTAGGCGCCCGTCAGCGGCGGTGACGGCTGCCGGCAGCTCGGCCCAGCGCCAGGCCGTCGGATCGGCGAAGAGCTGAACCAGGGCCGCATGATGAAGGTGATGGCCCGAGCGATGGCCGTGGAAGCGGCCGAGCAGCGGCCCGCCGGCGAGGTAGAGGTCGCCGACTGCATCCAGCATCTTGTGGCGTACGAACTCGTCGTCGTAGCGGAGCCCACCCTCGTTCATCACGCCGTCGGCGGAAACGACGACCGCGTTGTCGAGCGAGCCGCCGCGCGCGAGACCGGCGGCGCGCAGCTGGTCGACCTCGTGCAGGAACCCGAAGGTGCGGGCCCGGGCGATCTCAGCCTTGAAGGTGCCGTTGGCGAGTCGCACTTCCGCCTGCTGGCGGCGGATGACAGGGCTGTTGAAATCGATATCGAAGCTGATCGTGGTGGACGACGACGGGGCGAGGCGCACGAAGCAGTCGCCCTTGCCGACTTCGATCTCCTTGAGGATCTTGAGCGCACGGCGCGGAGCCTGCTGCTCGACGACGCCGGCGCATTCGATCAGGAACATGAACGGAGCGGAGCTTCCGTCCATGATCGGGACTTCGGCGCCTTCGATCTCGATCAGCGCGTTGTCGACGTCGGAGCCGGCAAGCGCCGCCATCAGATGCTCGATGGTGCCGACCGACGGGCCGCCGGGAAGGCCGATGCGCGTGCAGAGGCGGGTGTCGACGACATTGCGCCAGGTAGCCTGGATGTCGATGCCGCCGCCGGCGCGGTCGACGCGGCGGAACACGATGCCGGTGTTCGGCTCGGCAGGCCTGAGCGTCATCTCGACATGCGCGCCGGAATGCAGCCCGATGCCGGCGCAGCGGATCGGGGTCTTGAGCGTGCGCTGCAGCATGACTTCGCTGCGACCGCTCGCGCGCCTGACGGCGGCGAGTCCAGGCGCCAAGTCGAGTTTCGGCCGGGGATCGTGGAGAGCGGTCGTCATTACCGTCTCAATTAGACCTTCTCCACCGGGGTGTCATATCACCTTTTATTTCCGACTGTTACGGCTGAAATCTCAGAAACGTATGCAAATTCAGATATTTACAAAGTGAAAAGATCCCCGTCCGCGAGTGGCGGACGGGGACAGGGAACGGAAGCTTACAAGACTCAGTTCGCCTGGCGGCGCAGGAACGCCGGGATCTCCAGGAGATCGTCGTCGTGTGCCGGCTTCAGCCGGTCGGCGGGATCGAGGTTGCCGAGCTTGGTTTGCTGCGGCTGCGTCCTCGCCGGTTCCCGGGTC
>CAZZLX010000631.1:0-2679 GCA_964655235.1 uncultured Rhizobium sp. | reverse complement strand
GTCGCCGGCGCTCATGCGCGAGCTGTCGGCCGCGCTTCTGGCCTTCGAGGCGGACGAGAACATCGGCTGCATGGTGATCACCGGCAGCGAGAAGGCTTTCGCCGCGGGCGCCGACATCAAGGACATGAAGGACAAGTCCTACATGGATGTGTACAAGAGCGACTTCATCACCGCCGAATGGGAGACCGTGACGCGCTGCCGCAAGCCCGTGATCGCGGCGGTGGCCGGTTACGCCCTGGGCGGCGGCTGCGAGCTGGCCATGATGTGCGACTTCATCATCGCCGCCGAAAACGCCCGCTTCGGCCAGCCCGAGATCAACCTCGCAATCATTCCCGGCGCCGGCGGCACCCAGCGGCTGCCGCGCTTCGTGGGCAAGTCCAAGGCCATGGAGATGTGCCTGACGGGCCGGATGATGGACGCGGCCGAGGCCGAGCGGGCGGGCCTCGTCAGCCGGGTGGTGCCGGTGGCCGAGCTCATGAACGAGGCGATGAAAGCGGCCGAGAAGATCGCCTCCCTGTCGCTGCCGGTCGTGATGATGGCCAAGGAGTCGGTCAACCGGGCCTACGAGACCACGCTGGCCGAGGGCATCCGCTTCGAGCGCCGGCTGTTCCACGCGACCTTCGCGACCGAGGACCAGAAGGAAGGCATGAGCGCCTTCGCCGAAAAGCGGCCGCCGAAGTTCAAGGATCGCTAGGATTTGGGCGGCTTGACGGGGGGGGCCGACCCTCCTATAACCCCGCCTCTTTCGAGAACCCGCTGGATTCAAGGTTTCAGGCGATGGCGAACACCAAGTCGGCCGAAAAGGCTGCGCGCAAGACGCAGCGACGTTATGTGATCAACCGCGCGCGGACGAGTCGCGTGCGCACCTACGTCAAGAAGGTCGAGGATGCCATCGCATCCGGTGATAAGAAGGCCGCTCAGGCCGCTCTGAAGGAAGCGCAGCCCGTGCTGCAGTCCGGCGTGAACAAGGGCACCGTTCACAAGAACACCATCGCCCGCAAGATCTCGCGCCTGTCCAAGCGCATCAAGGCGCTCGGCTAAACTCTTCTACCGTCGTCTCGTCGTCGTCGATCAAGTCGCGTAGCTCTCGATACGCGGCAACACCGACGCGCGTGGTGCAAAAAACATGTGGCGCATGCGCCACGCCGCGAAAAATCAGCCGTTCTCTTTTCGGACGCATTGCCTTGGCTGATCGCGGTGGCTAATGTTGCATGTCAACGAACAACGGGAGGCCGATAACTTGAATTCCAGGCCAAATCCAAGTTAATCTCCCGCTCAAGCAAGTAAATCGCCGGGCCTAGACAGTAAAAAATGTGTCACGTGGCACCGCTCTTCTGAGAACGGCGAATTCGTTATTTGGAAACCAAGGAAATCCGCGGGTTCCAACGCGGAGTAACGGGCTTCTGTCGCGGGGGCAATAGGGCGTGGTTCAATCGGTTGGAGCCAAGGCTGGCCCGGCGTCGGGGCATGAGCCGCAGGAGTGGACCAAGGTCCGCGAGCGGCTGCGCGCCGAATACGGCGAAGGCACCTTCCGCAGCTGGTTCAAGCTCATCTCCTTCGGCGACATGCGTTCCGGAACCATGGTCTTCTCGGTCCCGACACGCTTCATGCGCGACTGGGTGAAGAGCAACTACGCCGACCGCATCCTGGCGCTGCTCGCCGCCGAGAACCCCGAGATCAAGGCGATCGACCTCGTCGTCGGCAAGGTAACGCCGGTGCCGATGCAGGCCCCCGTGCCGCCGCCGGTTCCGGGCCGGGCGGCGATGCCGCGCCCGGCCGCGCCGGCGATCCGCGAAGCGGCCGAGACCGCGGCCGATGCAGGGCCGCAGGGCGACCGGCTCGACCCGACCACGGGTCTCGACGCCCGCTTCACCTTCCAGAACTTCGTCGTCGGCAAGCCCAACGAGCTGGCGTTCCATGCCGCCCGCCGGGTCGCGGAGTCGACCGCGGTGCCGTTCAACCCGTGGTTCCTCTACGGCGGCGTCGGTCTCGGCAAGACCCACCTGATGCACGCGATCGCCTGGGCGATCCTCGAGCGCCATCCGTCGCGCCGGGTGCTGTACCTCTCGGCCGAGAAGTTCATGTACCAGTTCATCCGCGCGCTTCGGTACAAGGACACGATGGCGTTCAAGGAGCAGTTCCGCTCCGTCGACGTGCTGATGATCGACGACGTGCAGTTCATCTCGGGCAAGGACTCCACCCAGGAGGAGTTCTTCCACACCTTCAACGCCCTGGTGGACCAGAACCGCCAGGTCGTGATCTCCGCCGACAAGTCGCCGTCCGATCTCGAAGGTCTCGAGGAGCGCCTGCGCTCGCGGCTCGGCTGGGGCCTCGTCGCCGACCTGCACCCGACCACCTACGAACTGCGCCTCGGCATCCTGCAGTCCAAGGCCGAGAACCAGGGCGTGCGCGTGCCGTCGAAGGTGCTCGAGTTCCTCGCGCACAAGATCACCTCGAACGTCCGCGAACTCGAAGGCGCGCTGACCCGCATCATCGCGCATGCGACGCTGGTCGGCCGCGAGATCTCGCTGGAGTCGACACAGGAACTGCTGCAGGACCTGCTGCGCGCCAACGACCGCCGGGTCACGATCGAGGAGATCCAGAAGCGGGTCACCGAGCACTTCAACATCCGCGTCGCCGACATGCACTCGGCACGTCGGGCGCGCGCCGTCGCGCGCC
>CAZZLX010000630.1:0-2688 GCA_964655235.1 uncultured Rhizobium sp. | reverse complement strand
CGATTTCGCGAAGGCCGCGAAGGACCGCGGGCAGGGCTTCCGGCAGGTCCTCGGCGATCAGCCCGGGGCCGAAACCTCCCGCTGCCCGGGCATGCACCCACACGCCGGCGGAAGCGGCCTCGAACGGCGCCATTCCCTGGGCCAAGAGGCCGAGGACAAGGCCCGCCAGCACGTCGCCGGACCCGGCGGTGGCCAGCTCCGGCGGGGCGCCGGCGGCGACCGAGGCGCGCCCGTCCGGCGCCGCCACCACGGTATCCGGCCCCTTGAGCACGATCACGGCCGCGGCCCGCTCGGCGGCGGCACGGGCGGCAGCCAGCCGCCCTCCCTCGCCGATCGGCCCGAAAACCCGGGTGAACTCGCCATCGTGCGGGGTCAGGACCGGCCAGGGCTTCCCTGGACGCCCCAGGGACTCGGCCTCGTCGTCCAGGGCATCGGCGTCGAGGACCAGCTTCCGGCCGGAAGCGATCGCCTCGGCGACGGCCTTCCGGGTCGCCTCGCCGCGGCCGTTGCCGGGGCCGACGAGCACGGCGTTTCGCCGCTCGTCCGCCAGGGCCTGGGCAAATTCCAAGGATCCGACCCGCTGCACCAGGGTACCCGGCTGGTCCGCCGCATAGATCGGAGCGGCTTCCGGCGGGGCCGCGATGGTGACGAGCCCGGCGCCGACCCGGCGGGCGGCCCGCGCCGCCAGCCGCGCCGCGCCGGTCATCTCGGCGCCGCCGCGGATCACCGCGTGGCCGCGCCGGTACTTGTGGGCATCGGCATCCGCCCAGGGGAACATCGCCCGCCAGAGACCGGGCCCGTTGACCCAGGTCCGGGAGCCGATCTCCGCCAGCACGGCCGCGGGCAGGCCGATATCCGCCAGCAGCAGCGTCCCGCACAGGCCGCGCCCCGGATACAGAAGGTGGCCGGGCTTGAGCCGGAAGAAGGTGACCGTGAGCGCCGCCCGCGCCGCCGCGCCGCGAATCCGGCCGCTGTCGCCGTCGAGGCCGCTCGGCACGTCGACCGCGACGAGCGGTATGTCGCGTTCCGCCAACCGCTCGATGGTCGCCTTCGCGACGCCGTCGAGCGGTCGCGCCAGCCCGGCGCCAAACAGCGCGTCGACCACCAGCGCGGCCTCGTCGACGCATGCCGGCGCCATCGGCTCGACCGCACCGGTCCAGCGCTGTCGCCAGGCGAGCGCGTCGCCGCTCTTCGGCTCCGCCAGAGCGGCGACGCGAACCGGCCACCCCTCCGCGGCGAGCGCACGCGCGACCACATAGCCGTCGCCGCCGTTGTTCCCGGGTCCGCAGAGAACCAGCGTCGGCCTCGGCGTCCACCGGCGGCGAATGGCGCCTGCAACCGCCTCGCCCGCCCGTGCCATGAGGCGCTCGCCAGGCTGCCCCAGCCCGGCGGCGAGGGCATCGGCCCTCGCCATCTCGGCATTGGTCAGGAGGGCGTGGGCGTCGCTCAAGGCGCGAGAACGACGCGGCCGACGATACGCCCGGCTTTCAGATCCTCGAGCGCCTGGTTGACCTCGTCGAGCTTGCGGCGGCCGACCGGCATCGGCTTGACCTTGCCGGCGCGAACCAGCGCCATCAGCTCGCGCATCTCGCCCAAGGTGCCGACGTAGGAGCCACGGATCGTCATCGCGCGCATCGGCAGCGTCACCAGCGGCAGCGTCACGTCGCCGCCGAACAGGCCGACGATGATGTAGCTTCCGCCCTTGTTGAGCGCGTCGATGCCGAGCCTCGCGGTCGCCGAAGCGCCGACGAAGTCGACGGCCGCGGCGAGCCGGCCGCCCGCCATCTCCTTCAGCCGCTTCGCCGCGTCGGGGCCCGAGGAGTTGAGCGTCTTGGTGATGCCCATCTTCCTGGCCGCCTCGAGCTTGGCGTCGTCGATATCGACCGCGATGATCGGCGCGTCGATCATGCCGGGCGCGATTGCGACGCCGGCAAGGCCGACGCCGCCGAGCCCGATCAGCGCCACATGATCACCCGGGATCAGCTTGGGGATCTTCCTGAGCGCGCCATAGGCGGTGACGCCCGAGCACGCGTATGTCGCGGCCAGGCCCGGATCCACCCCGGTGATGTCGACCAGGTACTTCTCGTCCGGGATCAGCACGTGATCGGAGTAGCCGCCGTGGCTGAAGACGCCGAGCGAGCGCATCTGGAGGCAGAGGTTCTCCTCGCCGGCCTGGCATGGCGCGCACTTGCCGCAGCCGATCCATGGGAAGGCCATCCGCATGTCGCCGACCTTGGCGGACTTGGCATCGGGTCCGACCGCGACCACCTCGCCCACGACCTCGTGGCCCATGGTCAGCGGCAGGTTGATGCCGCGGTCGCCCAAGGTCAGGCGCTTGCCGCCGCCAAGATCGTAGTAGCCGTCCCAGATGTGGAGATCGCTGTGGCAGACGCCGGCGGCGACCGTGCGGATCAGCACCTGTCGCCCGGCCGGCGTCGGCGTCTCGTGGGCGACCCGCGCGAGCGGCTTCGAGAACTCGGTGACCTGGTAGCTCAGCATCGTCCCTCCGGATTTTTCCGGAGCCTAGCAGGCCGGCCGACCGGGACTACAGAGGAGAAAAGTGGCTAGCCTCAACGGCCCTGGGTCGGGCGGTTCTTGACGCTCTCGTCGGTCTTCCAGCCCTTGTAGGCGTCTTCGATGACCGAGCGGTAGGGGCTGTAGTCCATCGGCAGTGCGCCCTGCTTCTTC
>CAZZLX010000629.1:0-2692 GCA_964655235.1 uncultured Rhizobium sp. | reverse complement strand
GGCCTTCCTGAACCCGGAGCGGGTGCAGGAACTTGGCGGTCGAGAAGCTGGCGAGCCCGAGCACGATCGTCACGGCCAGCGTCGCCATCTTCGGCGGGTCGAGGACATAGACGTAGAGCGCCACGACATTCCAGATCGCCGGGAAGCCGACGAAGTAGTTGTCGTGGGTCTTCATCTCGACGTTGGCGAAGATGTAGAGGGACGTGGCCAGGATGAAGGCGGTGGCGGCCAGCGCGAAGGGCTCGGGAAAGAATCCCAACTGGTATAGGAAAACCGCCGGCACCAGGACATAGCTCAAGTAGTCGACGACGAGGTCGAGAACCGCCCCGTCGAAGTTCGGGATCACCCGGCGGACCTCGAAGCGACGTGCCAGCGGCCCGTCCAGGCCGTCGACGGCGAGCGCGAGCCCGAGCCACAGGAGAGCTTCCTGGGCGTTGCCCTTGAGGATGGCAAGAAGGGAGAGCAGCGCGATCACGACGCCGCTCGCGGTCAGGACATGCACCGCCCAGGCGATGATTCGGCGGGAGTCCTGGCTCGACATCACGTCCTCCGACGTCTCGGGATACCGGTTATGCGCGGACCGTCCGCCTGAGCGCAAGACGGTTGGCGACAGGCCCAGGACTCGCCCATGATGTCACGGATACGCAGGTAGGGTCATGGCTGTTCCTTCACGAGTGAAGATGGTCGAGGTCGGTCCGCGCGACGGCCTCCAGAACGAAGCGCGGCCGGTTCCGACCGAGGTCAAGATCCGGCTGATCGAGCTTCTGGCCGAGGCGGGGCTGACGGTGATCGAGGCCGGCGCCTTCGTCTCGCCGAAATGGGTTCCCCAGATGGCCGACACGGCGCAGGTGCTGGCGGGGCTCGCTCGGCGGCCGGGCATCTCATATCCGGTGCTGGTGCCGAACATGACGGGGTTCGAAGGCGCTTCCGCCGCAAACGTGCGCGAGATCGCGGTCTTCGGCGCGGCATCCGAGAGCTTCTCCCGGCGCAACATCAACTGCTCGATCGAGGAGAGCTTCCAGCGTTTCGCGCCCGTGGTCGAGGCGGCCAAGGCCGAGGGCATGAAGGTGCGGGGATACATCAGCTGCGTGTTGGGCTGCCCTTATGAAGGCGAGGTCGCGCCGAGCGCGGTCGCTGCCGTGGCGAAGCGCCTGCTGCAGATGGGGTGCTATGAGATTTCGCTCGGCGACACGGTCGGCGTCGGCACGCCGGCGAGGGCGCAGGAGATGCTGAAGGCCGTCGGCAAGGTCGTTCCGGTCGAGAAGACGGCGGTGCATTTCCACGACACCTACGGCCAGGCGATCGCCAACATACTGGCCTCGCTCGAGCTCGGGGTCGCCTCGGTCGACTCCTCGGTCTCGGGCCTCGGCGGCTGTCCTTATGCGAAGGGCGCCTCGGGAAACGTCGCCAGCGAAGACGTGCTTTACCTGCTGAACGGTCTCGGCGTCACCACCGGTGTCGATCTCGCGAAGCTCGCCGCCGCCGGCGCCTTCATCTCCGGCCATCTCGGCCGCGAGAGCGGATCGAAGGTCGCCCGTGCGCTGGCCGGCAAGGTCGCCGCATGAGCGTCAACCTGGTCAAGATGTGCGTCGGCGTGGACGAGATCGACGAGCTTCGCCACTGGCAGGCGAAGCGGCTGAGGGAGTCGCCCGAGAAGAAGCTTCAGCACGTCACCCGCCATCGCCCGAAGCGCGAGGAGGAACTGCTCGACGGCGGCTCCCTCTACTGGATCATCAAAGGCCAGATCCGCGTGCGTCAGCGCGTGATCGGGCTCGAGGACCGGGTCAAGGAGGATGGCAAGCCGGCCTGCGGCCTGATCCTCGATCCGAAGCTGGTGCTCACGGACCTCCGTGCCATGCGCCCGATGCAGGGCTGGCGCTATCTCGAGGAGAAGGACGCGCCGCGCGACCTAAGGAAGGGCGACGATCTCGGCAACATGCCGCCGAAGCTCATCGCCGAACTGCGGGCGCTGGGGATCTTGTAGAGCCCGGTGGCGCCGACGAGGGCGCCACCACCACGTCGACCTCGCCGGACGGCGCGATCCTGACCATCGCGATGCGATCGCCGCGGGTGAAGGTGATCGCCGTGCGCCGGGCGCGGACGATCGCGGTTTCGAGCCAGCCTAGCTTCGGCATCTCGGCCCGGTAGTATTCGGTCATCTGGGCGGCGGTGTAGGCGGTCGTGACCACGACCTGGCCGTTCCAGTTGTCGTCGGGGCCGATGATGGCCGTGTCCTCGCGGACGACCCGCCCGTTCGGCGGGATCGGGATGTCGGGGATGCGGACGACGTCGGGCGGAATGACGCCAGACGGGGGGCCGGAAGAAGCGGTCGATTGCGTCAGCTGGGTCGCGGCGATGCTCTGGGCCCGCTCGCAAGCCCCCAAAAGAGCCGCGCAGCACAGAAGCAGGAGAACGGACGCGCCGCGGTTCATCAGCCGCCTCAGTAGGTTATGTGCAACCTATCATGCGGGCGGTGCATGTCGATAAGGGCCGCAGGCCAGGAGTCAAATTTAGCGCTTGCATACGCAAGCCCGGATGATTAGGTTCCTTTTCCTCGGTTGCGGCTCGCCGTGACTGAGGCATCCCCATGGACGGGCTTGTGCGCAGGCGCGGGTAGGTCGCCGGGGATCGTTCGTTCGCTCTTTGACAAGTATATAGTTAAGGAAGGGATGCGTGGGCGGCGGGTCTTCGG
>CAZZLX010000628.1:0-2699 GCA_964655235.1 uncultured Rhizobium sp. | reverse complement strand
GGTGAAGGTCCCGATCTCGATCGCCTTCTTCGCGCCGATCAGCTCGACCAGCAGCGCCATGAATTGGCCCTGTTCCGGCGAGATCTGCATGCCGGCCATCGGCATCTTCGCCGTCACGTGGCGCAGCTTCTTGAACAACGGCTTCTCGCGCAGCGAGTTGTCGAGCAGATAGTCGTAGACCTTGTCGGTCAGGTCGATCGAGCGTCTGGACATGGGGGATCCTGAAAGGAGTGGTCGGCTGGAGCGTGCCACCGCTTCCGATCGAGGGAAAGCGCCCTGTATCCTGGCGGCGATGAACGGTCCGGTGGATCTCAGGCGGCGGCTTGCGCGGGCGCCCGGCGACAGCGAGGCGTGGCTGCGCCTTGCATCCGCGTCGTCGCTGCAGCGCGCGATCGCGTCGGCGCACGACCTGCCGGCGATGCTTGCGGCGGCGGGCGACGTCGCGCGCGGCCTCGGCTTGGCGGTCGCCGGCCGCTGGCTTCGCCGCGCCGCGGCGCTTGCCCCCGGTGACGCTGCCCCGCTGGTGAATCTCGGCGCGCTCCTGGGCGAGTCCGCGATCTCGCTTCGCGCGCTCGCGGTCGATCCGTCGAGCTGGATCGCGGCCTATAACCTCGCTCTTGCCTGGCGGAGCTCGGCGCCGGCGCGCGCCTGCGATCGGCTCCGTCGCGCCATCTCCAGGCATCCGCTCGTGGCACCGCTGCGCCTGCTGCTGCTGAGGCTCGATACCGCGCATGACCGCAAGGTCGCGCTGGCACGCCAGGCTTTGATCCTGGCGCCCGGCGACGCCGACGTGCTGGCCGAGCTTGCGGCGGGCTTCCTGACGCTGGGCGAGGGCGACCTCGCGGCGCCGGTCTATGCGCGCGCGACGGCGGCGAACCCCGGCGATCTCGATCTCGCCTCGACCGCGCTGCTGGTGCTGAGCTACGCCGACGCGCCGTCGCGGGCGGAGGTCGCCGCCGCGCACCGATCCTTCGGCCGGCGCTTCCCGGCAAGGCCGGCGCCGTCGCGGCGCGCGCGACCGTCGGCCGATCCGATCCGCGTCGGCCTCGTATCCGGCGACTATCGCTGGCACGCGACCGCGTTCTTCCTGCCGCCCCTGCTCGAGAACCGCGATCGCCGGCGCTGGCAGGTCCATCTCTATTCAAACGTCGGCGCGTCAGATGGCGCCACAGAGCGGTTCCGGGCGTTGGCCGACGACTGGACCGACATCCGCGTCCTCGACGATGATGCGGCAGCGGCACGCATCCGCGCCGACGGGATCGACGTGCTGATCGACCTCAACGGCCATACGCGCGGCCATCGCCTCGGCGTCTTCGCGCGTCGGCCGGCGCCTGTGCAGGCGAACTGGATGGACTATCCGGGGTCGACCGGCCTCAGTCAGATCGATTACGCGATCACCGACCGGCACCACAGCCCGCCCGGCACCGAGGGCGACTACGTGGAGACGGTCCTGCGGCTGCCCAACGATCGCTTCTGCTACGAGCCGCCGGCCGCGGACGAATTCGTGAAGCCTGCACCCGTCGCCGAGAACGGCTACGTCACCTTCGGCTGCTTCAACGCACTCTACAAGATCGGTCCGGCCTGCATTGCCGCCTGGGCACGGATCCTCTCCGCCGTGCCGGACAGCCGCCTTCGCCTGCTCGGTGCGACCGCGGCCGCGCCGATCCTCAAAGGTCGCTTTGCCGTCCACGGCATCGATCCGGCGCGCGTCGAGGTGCTGGCGCCGGCGCCGCAGCCGGTGGTCATGGCACGCTACGGCGAGATCGACGTCGCCCTCGACTCCTTTCCGTATTCCGGCGGCCTCACCACCTGCGAAGCGCTGTGGATGGGCGTGCCCGTCGTGACGTTCCCCGGCGAGCGGGTCGCGTCCAGGCATTCGACGGCGCATCTCCGCACCGTCGGCCTCGACGGTCTCGTCGCTGCCGACCTGGACGGGTATGTCGCGCGCGCCATCGACCTCGCCCGCGATCGCGTCGGTCTCGCAAAGCTGAGGCAGGAGATAAGGCCGCGCATGGCGTCCTCGCCGCTGGTCGACGGTCCCGCCTTCGCGCGGGACTTCGAGGCGCTTCTGGCGCGGATCGGTTGACGCCGGCTGCGGTCTGGCCGACCCTTCCGATCGACGATTCTCGGGAGCCTGGCGCATGAAAGTCTCGCTGATCCAGATGAACTCGACCAACGACAAGCCGCGCAACCTCAGGCAGGCGCGCGAGCTGATGGAGAAGGCGATCGCCGAGGACGGGCCGGACCTGATCGTGCTGCCGGAGGTCTTCGACTTCCTCGGCGGCACCGGCAAGGAGAAGCGCGATGCCGCCGAGACGATCCCCGACGGCCCGGCCTGGACGCTCTGCCGCGAGGTCGCGCGGCAACACAAGGTCTTCGTCCATGCCGGCTCGATCCTGGAGAAGGTCCCGGGCGAGGATCGGCTCCACAACACCACGGTGGTCTTCGACCGCGCCGGCATGCAGATCGCCCGATATCGCAAGATCCACCTGTTCGACATCGTCACGCCCGACGGCACAGCCTACCGGGAGTCGGCCGCGATCAAGCCGGGCGACGAGGTCGTGACCTACGATCTCGACGGCGTCACCGTCGGCTGCTCGATCTGCTACGACCTCCGCTTCTCGGAGCTGTTCATCCAGCTCGCCAAGAAAGGCGCACAGGTGATCGCGCTTCCGGCGGCGTTCACGCTGCAGACCGGC
>CAZZLX010000627.1:0-2700 GCA_964655235.1 uncultured Rhizobium sp. | reverse complement strand
CTGGCGGGCGGAGTTGGCACCTTCGATCCAGGAGTAGGTGTGCGGGCTGGAGATGTCCTGCACGCGCATGCCGATGCGGACGATGCCGCCCTTCTTGGGCGCGCCCTGAGCCAGCGCCGGCGCGGTCAGGCCGACCATGCCGTAGGCGACCGGCGCGGCGACGCCGAGAAGCGTGGCGATGCGCAGGAAATCGCGACGGCCGAGCTTGCCGTCGGCGAACTCGCGGCCGGCCTTTTCGATGACGGGATGCAGCTTGTCGGTCATGTTCGTCTCCCTGTTGACCAGCGCGTTCCGGCCTTGACGGCGGTTCTGGCGCAATGGCGATCGACTTCAAACAGAACGTTCATCAAGGCTAGTCCACCCCGCCCGACAGGCGCAAGTCCGGCAGGGGCGGCGACTGGTCGCCGAACGACTACCGATATCGCGATTGGCCGATTGACATTGCCGGCGCGCGCCCTTCGACTGTCGCAGCGTCACCAGACCAATTAGACATGATCCCGACCATCGATATCTCGCCCCTGCTCGGGGGACCCTCGCGGCTTCGTGACGACGCCGACCGGTGCATCATGGAAGCCGCCGGCAGCGTCGGCTTCATGACGGTCTCCGGCCTTCCGGCCGACATGCCGCACGGGCCGGAGGTCCGGTCCCGGCTGCTTCGCGTCTTCACGTTGCCGGAGGAGGCGAAGCGCCGGCTTTGGCGCCGCAAGTTCGATCCGGAGCGGCCCAACGTCTATCACGGCTGGTTCCCGCTGCAGAACGGGGCGATGACCTACAAGGAGGGCATCGATATGGGACCGGACGTGGCCGACCTCGGCTTCGTCTGCGACCCGACCGATCCTTTGACCGAACCGACTCCTCTGCCGGCGGAAGCGGCACTGCCCGGATGGAGGGCCGACGCCGGCGGCTATTACCGCGGCATGGAGCGGCTCGGCCGCCTGCTGATGGGATCGATCGCGCGCGGCCTCGGCCTGGACGAGACCTTCTTCGACGACGCTTTCGCCGGGGGCAACTCGACCCTGCGTCTGATCCGATATCCGGTCCGCCCGGCGGAATCCTTCGCTGGTGCGGATATGAATACGGTCCTGATCGAGCATCAGGGGAAGAGCCGGCACCTGATCGGTGGCGCTCATATCGACTCGGGCTTCGTCACGCTGTTGGCCCAGGACGGCGTCGAAGGGTTGCAGGCGCGCGAGGCCGGCGGCACCTGGGTCGATGTTCCGCCGACGGAGGGCACGCTCGCGATCAACTTCGGCGGCGTGCTCGAGCGCTGGACCGGCGGGCGGATCAAGGCGACCGAGCACCGGGTGATCGGCCCCGGTCGCGAACGCTTCTCGATCCCCTTCTTCTACGAGCCCCGGGTCGATGCGCTGATCGAGCCGCTGCCGATCTCCGGCATCTCGCCGTTCGAGCCGTTTCTCTACGGCGACCACCTGTGGGCGGCGATGATGCGGTTCGTCGAGTTCCGCGGGCTCGAGTCGATGCGGACGCCGCGCGGCGTCCATGCCAAGGCGTCCTGAAGGGGTAAGAATTCGATGAAGTCTCATGTCCGCGTCGCCGTCATCGGCGGCGGCGTCGTCGGCTGCAGCGTGCTGTTCCATCTGGCGAAGGCGGGATGGAAGGACATCTGCCTGATCGAGCGCCTGGAGCTGACCTCGGGATCGAGCTGGCACGCGGCGGGCGGCTTCCACACCCTCAACGGCGACCCCAACGTCGCCAAGCTGCAGAGCTACACGGTCCAGCTCTACAAGGAGATCGAGGAGATCTCCGGCCAGTCATGCGGACTGCACATCACCGGCGGCATGATGCTGGCCGGCACGCCCGAACGCATGGACTTCCTCAAGCTCGCGCATGCCAAGGGCCGCTATCTCGGCATGGACACCGAGATCATCGATGCCGCGGAGGCGAAGCGGCGGCTGCCGCTGATCGACCAGAAATACTTCCTCGGCGCCATGTACGACCCGCTTGAGGGGCATCTGGATCCTTCCGGCACCACCCATGCCTATGCCAAGGCGGCGCGCACCTTCGGCGCCGAGATCTATCGCCAGACCCGGGTGATGGAGCTGAACCCGCGCGCCGACGGCACCTGGGACGTCGTTACCGACAAGGGCACGATCCACGCGGAGCACGTCGTCAACGCTGCCGGTCTCTGGGCGCGTGAGGTTGGTCGCATGGTCGGCCTGGAGCTGCCGGTGCTGGCGATGGAGCACCACTATATCGTCACCGGGGACTCGCCCGAGGTAGCGGAGGTCGAGGCCAAGACCGGCAAGGAGCTGGTCCACGTCATCGACTTCGAGGGCGAACTCTATCTCCGCCAGGAAGGGAAAGGGATTCTGCTCGGCAGCTACGAGCGCGTCGGCGTGCCGTGGATGCCGGACACGACCTCCTGGGACTTCGGGCCCGAGCTTCTTCAGGAGGACCTCGACCGGATCGCCGGCAGCCTGGAGGTCGGCTTCAAGCACTTCCCGGCAGTGGCGACGGCCGGCATCAAGCGCGTGGTCAACGGACCCTTTACCTTCACCCCGGACGGAAATCCGCTGGTCGGTCCGGTCGGCGGCTTGCGCAACTACTGGGTCGCCTGCGGCGTGATGGCCGGCTTCAGCCAGGGCGGCGGCGTCGGCCTGTCGCTCGCCAACTGGATGGCGCATGGCGATCCCGGCGCCGACATCTGGGGCATGGACGTCGCGCGCTTCGGCGACTGGG
>CAZZLX010000626.1:0-2711 GCA_964655235.1 uncultured Rhizobium sp. | reverse complement strand
CTCCAGGTCGTGGTCGACGACCTCTATTCCCGGGATTTGACGCAAGTCCGAGACGTTCCGGTCGAGGGCGGTCACGCGAAATCCGTGCCCCGCCGCGAGCTGCGCGTGGCGGCCGCTGCCGGCGGCCAAGTCGAGCACGCGCCCGCCGGCCGGGATCAGCCGGAGATGCCGGACGATCCAGGGCGAAGGCGGCGCGGGGCTTCCGGGATGTCCGGTCAAGTCCTTGTCCCTCCTTGCCTATCCTCGGTAACGTGACTATGTGACAGTCTATCGGCATTTGGAAAATCGGTTTCGGACCCTAGTCGCGTCATGATCCTCTACGACCTCCGCTGCGGGAAGGACCACGGCTTCGAAGGCTGGTTCCGCGACAGCAAGGCCTATGACAGCCAGCGTCGCGGCGGCCGTGTCGTCTGCCCGATCTGCGGGGACAAGAAGGTCCGGAAGGCGCCGATGGCGCCCAAGATTTCCAAAGGAGGCCTCGCCAAGTCCGCGACCGGCGGCCCGAGCGAGGCCGAGGCGCTGGCCGCCCTTCGCGAGGTACGCAAGCAGGTCGAGGCGAATTGCGACTATGTCGGGCCGAACTTCGCCGAGGAAGCGCGGAAGATCCATTACGGCGGGACCAAGAAGCGTGGGATCTACGGCGAGGCGAGCGAGGCGGATTCGAAGGAACTCGCCGACGAAGGCATCGAGGTCGGCCGCGTCCCCTGGGTCCCGCTCGCCGACAACTAGGGCTTCTTCGCCACCGCCAGGTAGTTCACGTCGAGATCGGATCCCAGCGACCAGCGATCGAGCAGCAGGTTGTAGGAGACGCCCGTGGCCTCCGCGAGCGTGAGGCCCGAGGCCCGCATCGCCGTCTCCAGCTCCGACGGGCGCACGAACTTCCGCCAGTCATGGGTGCCCTTCGGCAGCCATCCGAGCACGTACTCGGCCCCGACGATCGCGAGCCCGAAGGCCTTCACCGTCCGGTTCAGCGTCGCCACCACGAGGAGCCCGCCCGGCTTCACCATGCGCGCGGCCGCGGCGACGAAGGCGTCCAGGGAGGCTACGTGTTCGACGATCTCGAGCGCCAGCACGGCATCGAAGCTCTCGCCCGCCTCGGCCAGCTCCTCGGCCGCCGCGTGGCGATAGTCGATCGAAAGCCCGGCTTCCGCGGCGTGGAGGCGTGCCACCTCGACGTTGCGGGCGGTGGCGTCGATGCCGACGACCTCGGCGCCCAGCCGGGTGAGCGGCTCGGCGACCAGTCCCCCGCCCGACCCGACGTCCAGCAGCCTCAGGCCCTCAAGGGGGCGGGCGGACAGCGGATCGCGGTCGAAATGCCGGCACAGCCGGTCCTTGAGGAACTCGAGCCGGACCGGATTGAATCGGTGGAGCGGGCGGAATTTGCCCGTCGGGTCCCACCACTCCTCGGCCATCCGGCGGAACTTCTCGATCTCGGCCGGATCGACGGTATTGCCAAGCGACGTCATCTCGTGGCCAAGACCGTTGCAATCTCGCGTACCTCCTCTATAACCCGCGCGAGCCCCTGACCGCCACGGTCGGGGCCGGAAAACGACCACTTCCAGCAGACCTCCCCGACGCCATGGCCAGGATCGTGATGAAGTTCGGCGGCACGTCCGTCGCCGATGTCGAGCGCATCAAGAACGTGGCCAAGCGCGTCAAACGCGAGGTCGATGCCTGCAACGAGGTCGCCGTGGTGGTCTCCGCCATGTCGGGGACGACCAACCAGCTGGTGAAGTGGGTCAACGAGATCAGCCCGCTCCACGATGCGCGCGAATACGACACGGTCGTCGCCACCGGCGAGCAGGTCACCATCGGCCTCCTGGCGCTGGCGCTGCAGGAGATCGGCGTCAACGCGCGCTCCTGGCAGGGCTGGCAGATCCCGGTCAAGACCGACAATGTCCATGGCAAGGCCCGGATCCAGGACATCGACTGCTCGGAAATGATCAAGGGCTTCGCCGACAGGCAGGTCGGCGTCGTCGCCGGGTTCCAGGGCGTCGCCCCGGACGGCCGCGTGACGACGCTCGGCCGCGGCGGCTCCGATACCTCGGCGGTGGCTTTGGCGGCGGCGCTCAAGGCCGATCGCTGCGACATCTTCACCGACGTCGACGGCGTCTACACGACCGATCCGCGCATCGTTGCGAAGGCGCGGAAGCTCGATAAGATCACCTACGAGGAAATGCTGGAGATGGCGTCGCTGGGCGCCAAGGTGCTCCAGACCCGCTCGGTGGAGCTGGCCATGAACCACCGGGTTCGGGTCCAGGTCCTGTCGAGCTTCGAAGACAAGCCCGGAACTCTTGTGGTCGGCGAGGACGAGATCGTGGAACAGGAAGTTGTGAGCGGCATCGCCTACAGCCGCGACGAGGCGAAGATCACCGTCCGCAAGGTGCAGGACCGGCCCGGTATCGCCGCCGGAATCTTCGGTCCGCTGGCCGATGCCGCGATCAACGTCGACATGATCGTCCAGAACTCCTCCGACGACGGCAAGACCACCGATCTCACCTTCACCGTCGGCCGCGCCGATCTCGAGCGTGCGCTGCATGTGCTGAAGGGACGGGAGGGCGAGCTCAAGTACGGCAGCGTCGGCTCCGACAAGGCCGTCTCCAAGGTCTCGGTGATCGGCGTGGGCATGCGCAGCCACGCCGGCGTCGCCCAGACGATGTTCAAGTCGCTCGCCGACAAGGGCATCAACATCCAGGTGATCTCCACCTCCG
>CAZZLX010000625.1:0-2723 GCA_964655235.1 uncultured Rhizobium sp. | reverse complement strand
GCGACGTAGCGCTCGACCAGGACCTCCTCGCCGTAGCGCCAGTCTTCGTCGGGAGCGAGGTTGTCGCCCTCGCGGACGACGCGGACGCCGATCGAGGAGCCTTCGGCGATCGGCTTGATCACATAGGGCGCTTCCATCGCGCGCCCGGCGAAGGCGTCCTTGCGCGGGGCGATCTTGTGCTCGGCGAGCGGGATGCCGATGGCCGAGCAGACCTCCTTGGTCCTGACCTTGTTCATCGCGATCGCGGACGCCATCACGCCGGAGTGCGTGTAGGGGATGCCGAGGATGTCGAGCAGGCCCTGGATGCGGCCATCCTCGCCGAAGCGGCCATGCAAAGCGTTGAAGCAAACGTCGGGTTTCGCCTCGCTCAGGACCTTGGCGATGTCGCGGCCGACGTCGATCTCCGAGACCTTGAAGCCGGCAGCCTTCAGCGCCTTCGAGCATTCGCGGCCGGTGACGAGCGACACGTCGCGCTCGCTCGACCAGCCGCCCATCAGTACGGCCACGTGCTTTGCCATCACGCGGTCTCTCCCACGATGCGGATCTCCCAGCGGAGCTCGATGCCGGTCATTTCCTTGACGCGGCGGCGGGCTTCCTCGCCGAGGTTCTCGATGTCGGCGGCGGTCGCCTCGCCGGTGTTGATCAGGAAATTGCAGTGCTTCTCCGAGACCTGCGCACCGCCGAGCTGGAAGCCGCGCAAGCCCGCCTTGTCGATCAGCTCCCAGGCCTTGGCGCCGGGAGGATTGGCGAAGGTCGACCCGCCCGTGCGGGCGCGGACCGGCTGGCTCGCCTCGCGCTGGGCGCGGATCTCGTAGAGCCGTTCCTGGATCTTCTGCGGGTCGCCCGGCTCGGCCTTCAGGATGGCCTTGGTGAAGATCCAGCTCTCCGGCACTGCCGAGTGGCGATAGGTGTGGCCGAGCTCGGCCGGCGTGAGCCGCGTGAGCGTGCCCTTGTCGTCGACGACTTCGGCGGCGATGGTCACGTCGACCATCTCGCGGCCATACGCGCCGGCGTTCATGCGCAGCGCACCTCCGACGGTGCCGGGGATTCCCGACATGAATTCGAGCCCGGCGACGCCCCAACCCTGTGCCGACAGCGCGACATTGAGGTCGAGCGCGCCGGCGCCGGCCTCGACGGTGTCGCCGACGCGGGCGACCTCGGCGAAGCCGCGGCCGAGGCGGATCACGACGCCGCGGATGCCGCCGTCGCGGATCAGCAGGTTCGAGCCGACGCCGATCACGGTGACGGGAACGTCCGCCGGCGTGCCGGCGATGAACTGCGCGAGGTCCTCGGCGTCTGCCGGCCGGAACAGCACGTCGGCCGGACCGCCGACACGGAACCAGGTCAGCGGCCCGAGCGGCGCGTTCTCGGTAAGGCGCCCGCGCACCTTCGGCAGGCGGTCGACCAGGCGGTCTGAGGTCGTCCTGAGGGCCATCATCGGCCTTTCCTCAAGGCGGCGAGCTGTGCCGGCAGCGCGTTGGCCCAGGTGGTGATCGAGCCCGCGCCCAGGCAGACGACCATGTCGCCGGGCTTGATCAGGCCGTCGACGATGCCGGCCAGCGCGTCGGGAGAGGGGAGCGGCAGGACGTTGCGATGGCCGCGCTGCTGCAGGCCGGCGACCAACGCGTCGCGGGTGGCGCCTTCGATCGGCTGCTCGCCCGCGGCATAGACGTCGGCGACGATCACGGTGTCGGCGTCGTTGAAGCAGGCGCAGAACTCTTCGAACAGGCTGTGGAGCCGGGTGTAGCGGTGCGGCTGCATCACGGCGATGACGCGGCCCGTCGGGCACGCCGTGCGCGCCGCCCTCAGGACGGCGGTGATCTCGACCGGGTGATGGCCGTAATCGTCGATCACGACGACGCCGTCGACCTCGCCGGTCTTGGTGAAGCGACGCTTCACGCCGGCGAAGGTGGAGAGGGCCTTCCGCATCACCTTCTCGTCCAGGCCCATCTCGTGGCCGACGGCGACGGCCGCGAGCGCGTTCTGGACGTTGTGCATGCCGTACATCGGCAGCGTCATGTCGGTCATCGTCCGGCGCTCGCCGCGCATGCGGTCGGTGACGGTGACGCTGAAGCGGGCACCCTGCGGGCCGATCTGGACGTCGATGCCGCGGACCTCGGCCTGCGGCGAGAGGCCGTAGGTGACGATGCGGCGGTCGCTGACGCGCGGGATCATCGCCTGCACCACCGGATGGTCGATGCACATCGCAGCGAAGCCGTAGAACGGCACGTTGCCGACGAAGGTCTCGAACGCCTGCTGGACCTTCTCGAAGGTCCCGTAGAATTCCATGTGCTCGGGGTCGATGTTGGTGACCACCGCGATCGTCGCCGGCAGCTTGACGAAGGTCCCGTCGGACTCGTCGGCCTCCGCCACCAGCCACTCGCCCGAACCCATGCGGGCATTGGTGCCGTAGGTGTTGACGATGCCGCCGATGATCGCGGTCGGATCGAGGCCGGCGGTCTCGACCAGGTGGGCGACCATCGAGGTGGTGGTGGTCTTGCCGTGCGTGCCGCCGACGGCGATCGACCATTTGAGCCGCATCAGCTCGCCCAGCATCTCGGCGCGGCGGACCACCGGGATCATGCGCGAGCGCGCGGCGACGACTTCGGGATTGTCGGGCTTGACCGCCGAGGAATAGACGACGACCTGGGCATCGCCCAGGTTCTCAGCGCGATGGCCGACGGCGACCGAGATGCCCGAATCGCGCAGCCGCTTGACGTTGG
>CAZZLX010000624.1:0-2726 GCA_964655235.1 uncultured Rhizobium sp. | reverse complement strand
ACGATGCCGAGCTCGTGCGGCTGCAGATCCGGCGACGGATCCAGCTCTTCCATCACGGCGTCGCGGCCATAGCGATGGTAGAAGACGTCGTAATCGCCGCCGATCGGGCCGAAGCGCTCCGTCAGCTTCCCCTTGGCCCAGTCGATCGCCTTGTCTATCAGGCGGATCGTCTGCGGATCGCGGATGCCGACCACCGCGAGGCGGCGCTGGCCGACCAGACCGGCGCCCTCGATCTTCACCTTGCAGACCTCGTCGGCAACAAACGTCGCGCCGTTGGCCAAGGTCGTCTTCGGGTCGGTCTGCTTGTAGGCGCATTGGCTCATGTCGACGTAGCCGCCGGCGACGTACTCCCGGTAGGGGTTGGTGCGTTCGTACATGGAATGGCTCGCGATCGACGCCGGCGTGCAACGCTGCCCCGGGTGCATCGCGGTGACATAGACGTCCTCGCCCTCGATGCGGCCGAGGATCGACTCCTTGCCCATGAACGGCTCGGCGCAGAACGAAGCGCATTCCATCAGCTTGCCGGCGTAGTAGGAGACCGCCGGCGAAAGGCCTGCCTCGAGCAGCGGCGCGGCGAAGATCGCGCAGTCGCTGCTGCGGCCGGCGATGATCACGTCGGCGCCGGCGCGAAGCGCCGCCCGGATCGGCTCGGCGTTCATGACCGCCACCGCGCGGCTGGTGCGGTCCAGCACGCCCGGATCGGCGTCTTCGCGGCCGTCGAGACCGATGATCCTGGCACCTGCCGCCTGCCGCCGCTTGAGCTCGGCGACCGGAACCTCGGCATAGATCGCCGCCAGCTTGAACGGCTTCAGCTTGTGCTCGCGCGCGATGTCGGCGATCAGGCCGACGAACTGGTCGACGCCGCGATCGGTGCCGGTGTCGGAGGCCGATCCGACGATCATCGGGATCCCAAGCTCGCGCGACTTCAGCAGCATGATCTCGAGGTCCTGGCGCTGCCACGCCTCCAGGCTGACGTGCTGATCCGCGCCGAGCGGGCGCGGGCCCATGTCGCAGCTGCCGGCGTCGGCGATGATGAAGTCCGGCTTCTGCTCGCAGCCGAGCAGGAAGCTTCCCTTCTCCAGCGGCGTGAAGCTGAGATGTCCGGTGGGACAGAGGATCTTGACCGAAGGCATGGAGGAACTCCGTTAGGACGCGAGACGGGTTGAGGTGTCGGATGAAAAATCGAACAGCCGCCAGTCGGCTTCGCAGGGGTTGCCCGCGGTGAAGGTCAGCGTGCGGGGGCGCGTGGCATAGATCGCGCAGGAGATCGTGTTGCCGAGATCCTTCGCGCCGTGGCGGCAGAAGCCCTCCCCGCCTTCCTCGCCGTGATACGCGGCGAGCCTGGCGGCGTCGGCGATGCCGAAGGGAGATACCGCATCCGCCAGCCGCTTCTGCAGCGTTGGGTGGCGGCGGTCGGAGTGGCAGGACTGCGCTTCGCTGTCCGGCGTGCGCAGGTTGACCTTGTCCATGCCGTTGGTGACGAAGTGGTTGGCGCGGCCGACGCGGCCATGCACCTTCTTCTCGTGGCCCACCCGCTTATGGCCCAGCTCGACCGCTGCGACGGTGCCGGCGGCGTCGCCGAGGATCAGCAATCCTCCACCGACATGCGGCATGCCGAGGATGCGATCGAGGGCCTCGTCGACCGAACCGCAATGGACCAGCAGCCACGTCAGCAGGAAGTAGCGATGCATGCCGACGCCGTGGTCGGTCGTCCGGCTGTTGGTGTCGGTGACGGCGAGACCGTCGGAGTTCATGCCGCTCGAGAAGTTGCCGGGGCTGCCGAGCGATCCCAGGCACAGCACCTCGCGCTGGCTCCAGGCCGGGTCGCGGTGATGGAAGGCGCGCTGGATCGGGATGTGTTCGGGCCGGTAGTCGCGGTTCTTGGCGACGACGGCGCCGAGCTCGGGATTGGCGATGGCGAAGGAGGTGCAGCCCTCCGGCAGCCGCTCGGCCATCTGGCCGAGGTCAGAGGCGACGGCACAGTGCATGTAGTCGAACAGCGTGTCGAGCTCGAGCCCGAAGCCCTCGCAGATGCCCTGCATCTCCTCGAGGATCTCCGGATAGTGCTTTTCGGTATAGGCGCGGTTGCCTTTGATCAGCGCCTTGGCCTCGGGCAGTGCCAACGCCGACCGGGTCTCGTCCATCCGTGCCGCGACCGCGGTGCGGACGAAGTCGATCATGTCGGGGCACAGCGTCGCCTGCATGCGGCCGCGCTGAAGCGGCGTGCCCGAGAGACGAAGCGGCCGGTCCGGCCGGGCGTTCAGGGGCGACATCAGACCTCCTCGACTAGGTGACAGGAGACGGTGTGGCCGTCGCTCGCCCGACGCGCCGCCGGCGCCTTCTCGCGGCAGACAGGCATCGCGTGCGGGCAGCGGGTATGGAAGCTGCAGCCGACAGGCGGTGCCAGCGCGGACGGCGGCTCGCCGACCAACCGCTGGCGGCGTTCGCCCGGCGCCCGGTCCGTACGCGGCACGGCCGCGAGCAGCGCCTGGGTGTAGGGATGCTTCGGTGCGGTGACGATCTCGCGCGCCGGTCCGATCTCGACGATGCGGCCGAGATACATGACCGCGATGCGATCGCTCAAGTGCGCGACCACCGCCAGATCATGGGAGATGAAGAGGTATGTGAGTCCGAGATCGCGCTTGAGCTCGCCCAGCAAGCGGATGATCTGCGCCTGTACCGAGACGTCGAGCGCCGAGACCGGCTCGTCGCAGACGACGAAGGAT
>CAZZLX010000623.1:0-2732 GCA_964655235.1 uncultured Rhizobium sp. | reverse complement strand
CCGAGATCTCAGGCCTCGCTTCGAAGATCGCCAAGGCCGCCGGCGCCGAGGACGAGGCGCGCGGTCGGAAGAAGAGGTAAGCGGCATGTACGAGATCAACGAGATGCCGCCACAGGTCGCGCCGGATCTGCTGGAGTTGCTGTCGCGTTGCCGCACGGAGTCGATCGGCCATCACCGCGAATGGGGCTGTGTGCACGGCTCGATCAAGCCGGTGATGCCGGAGCGCCGCGTCGTCGGCACTGCCGTCACCGTCGCCTGTCCCGGCGCCGATTCCGGCATCGTCTCCTATTCGCTCAACCTGCTGAGGCCGGGCGATTTCCTGATCATCGACCGGCTGGGCGACAACCACAATTCCTGCTGGGGCGGGGGCACGACCCTGGCGGCCAAGCTCACCGGCGCGGTCGGCGTCGTCATCGACGGGCCCTCGACGGGTGCCTCGCGCTTCCGCGAGTTCGACTTCCCGGGGTGGCTGCGCGGCTTCTCGCCGATCACCTGCCATCCCTACGGCCTGGGTGGCGCCATCAACGTGCCGGTCTGCATCGGTGGCGCGGCGATCCTGCCGGGCTATGCGATCCTTGCCGACGAAAGCGGCGTGATCGCGCTGCCGCCGGGAGATGTCCGCTACCTCGCCGAGATGGCGCTCGGCCGCCAGGCGAAGCAGCCTGACGGCTTCGAGCGCCTGCGCAAGGGCGAGCGGCAGTCCGACCGGGTCGGCATCACGTCGAAGATCAAGGAAGCGGCGGACGCCGAGCACGCGGCTCGGCTCGCCGCCCGCAGGAAATCCTGAGACCGAATAGGGGGCGTAAAGAGATGATCAAGGTGCGTCGCGTTCCGGTGGCTCACTTCGCCAGTGGCGAGGAGATCAGCCTCTACATCCACGAGATCGTCGGCAAGAAGGGGAAGGGGCCGCTGCTCGGCATCACCGGCGCCATCCACGGCAACGAGCCGACCGGCACCTACGTGATCCGCGAGATCGCGAAGTACTACGCCGACGGCAATTTCCGCGGCCGGCTTTGGCTGCTGCCAGTCACCAATCCGGTCGCCTTCCAGGCCAACAAGCGGACGTCCCCGGTCGACGGCGGCAACCTGAACCGCGTGTTCCCGGGCAAGTCCAACGGCATGTTCACCGACCTGCTGGCGGCCAAGGTGAAGTCGGAGTTCCTCGATCACGTCGAAGCCTACATCGATTATCACACCGGCACCGACCGCCCAACGGTGGACTACACCTACGTCCACAACGACCTCGAGCTGTCGCGCGCCTTCGGCACGCGGTTCCTGTTCCGCCCGATGGCGGACCGCGCCGGGCCGGTGTTCAACGGCACGTCCAAGGCGGTAACCACGGCGCGCGGCGTGCCGTCGGTGACGATCGAACTCGGCGGCGGCGTCGTCGACCAGCGGCCCTTCATCGAGCGTGGCGTCGAGGGCATCAAGAACATGATGCGGCAGCTGAAGATGGACACTAGCCGGCCGACGCCGCCGATCGAGCAGACCGTGCTCGGCGTGCTGCCGACGATCTACAACACGCAGGGCGGATTCCTCTACACAGAGGCACCGGCGTTGGGCGAGGAGATCAAGGGCGGTGCGGTGTTGGGCCGCGTAGTCAGCCCCTATACGTTCAAGACGCTCGAGGTGATCAAGAACCCGATCAAGCGGGGCGTGATGATCCTCTCGCATCTGACGCCGAACCTGGTCGAGCCCGGCGACTTCTCCTACATGGTCGGCGACCTCGACGGCGCGGAGAAGCTTCCGGGCGCCAAGCCGAAGAAGGGCCGCCACTTCGCCTGATCGAAGTCGGTCTCGAAAAGAGAAGGGCGGGATCCGAAGTTCCCGCCCTTTTTTTCGTTTGCGACCGATGGCGCTTACTTCGGCGCCATCACCGTGTCCTTGACGCCGTCCGGGTAGTGCAGGCGCCCGCCGACCCAGCTGTAGCCGGCGGCGGTCAGGACCTGCTTCGCCTTGTCCAGGTCGTACATGCCCTTCTCGACGTTCGGGTTGTGCCAGTACTCGAGCACGGTCGAGACGATCGAGTTGGTCGGCACCGCCTGCTCCTTCCAAGCCTCGGCGGCGAGTAGCGCGCGGTCGGTCGCGAACGAGAGCGCGCGACGGAAGGCCTGGTCCTTCATCGGCATGCGCTTCAGGTTGAAGCCCATGTACTCGACGCCGATGGTGACGCCGCTCTTGATCGCGATGGCGGGCGTCTCCTTGGCGACCTGGACCAGGGTCTCGTAGTCGCCGCGGTACTCGGAGAGGAAGTTGATCTCGCCCTGCTTCATCATGCCGAGGGTCGCTTCCATGTTCGGCACGATGCGGAGGATCCAGCGCTCTGCTTTCGGGGCCGCCCAGTGGTCCTTGTTGGCGGTCAGCAGCACCTCGGCGTTGCGGCGCCAATGCACGAACTTGTACGGGCCGGAGCCGATCAACTCCTCCGGCTGGTAGCTGTCGAGGGTCTGCCCCTTGGCCTTCAGGTCGGCGACGATCGGCCGCCAGATATGGGCCGGGGTCAGATTGACCTTCGCCAAGGTCGAGGTCAGGAACGGCGCCGACGGCGTCTTCAGCGTCATCCTCACCGCACGGTCGCCGGTCTTCTCGACCTTGTCGATGACGGTAAGGAACGGCGCGTACATCGGCGCCATCGCGCCGACCTCGCCGAAGGTGAACACGACGTCGTCGGCGGTCACCGGCTTGCCGTCATGCCACTTCATGCCGGCGCGCAGCGTCAGGTCGATGGTCTT
>CAZZLX010000622.1:0-2737 GCA_964655235.1 uncultured Rhizobium sp. | reverse complement strand
GCGCGAGATGCGACAGCACGTTGCCCTTCGCGTCGCGCATCACCAGCGGGTCGAAGATCTGGGTGAAGGTCTCGTGCGAGGTGAAGCTCGTTGTCTTCTGCGGATCAAGGGTGTCGGGGTCACTCGACCGGCCGATGCGGAGGTTGCCGCCCTTGCGCTGGGCTTGAGCCGGGAAGGAGACGCCGGCCGAGGCCGCCAGCAGCGCCATCGAGCCGCCGAGGAAGCTGCGGCGATCGAGCGCGGCGAGGCGACGGGACACCTCGTACGTCTGCTCCTCGAAGCTCATCCCCGGCATCGTTGCCGGATCGGTCAGGCGGTCGAACTCGCTCATGGGAGACTCCTTCAGGAAGAAGTACGGGCGAAGCGGATCTTCTTGTTGCGGTCGGTCGAGACGGTGAGGCCGGTGACCTTGCCGCCGTCGCGGACGAGATGCAGCAGCGGCTGGAAGTCGCCGCCCCACTGACGAGGGCCGAGGGCGGAAGCGACGTAGACGTCCTTGAGGATAGGAGTCAGTCCCATGCGCTTTCGCCCGAGCGCCCCCTGCATGTCGAGCAGCAGGCGGTCGCCGCCGTTCGAAATCGTGTAGGTCGCCTCGAGGCCTTCGTTTCGATACGCGCCGAGCGCCTCGCCGAGGTCGGTCTTCGCCGCATTGTAGCCGTCGATGCGGCGCCACGACGCGGCACGGCCGGAATCGGTCGCTTCGAAGCCGTTCGCGGTCGGCCGGTATTCCTGCTCGTGTACCCCGCTCATCGGCGTGAAGACACCCGGCGAGAGCTGCCACATCGGAGTCTTGTGGCCGAGGCGCGAGATCAGCTCGCCCTTCTCGACCACCAGTTCCATCGGTTCGGACCGTGCGTCGTCCCAGTAGAGGCCGGTGAGCTTCTGCAGATCCGCGGGTGAAGGCGCCGGCGGGATGGGAGCGAGACGGGCGCCGAGAACGATGTCGGCGATTTTCCGCGACAGCGTGTAGGGCGCGATGTTGTCGACGTTGCCGAGGATGGCGATGGTGAGCTTGTGCTCCGGGAACTGGTAGGTGCCGGAGCGCCCGCCCGGCACGCCGCCGCCATGGCCGATGCCGTGCGCGCCGCGCCAGGGCGCCGATTGCAGGCCGTGCGCGTAGATCGAGGTGCGGCCGCTGTTGAACTTGGGCGGGGTCTGCATCTTCCGGAAGATCTCGGCGGTGCCGACTCTGGGTTTGTCCGAGACCATGTTGGCGGCCCAGATCAGCATGTCGTCGACGGTCGAGACCGCGCTGCCTTCGCCGGCGACCGGCACGCCCCAGCGGCCCTTCTTGAAACTGCCGTCCGGCTGTTCGAGGTGATGGGTGGCGAGGCCGGGGACGATCTCGTCGTCGAGTCGCATCAGACGCGAGCTCGCCATGTCGAGCGGTTCGAAGATGTGTCTCTTGAGCAGGTTCTCCATCGAATCGCCGCCGACCTTCTCGACGATCTCGGAGAGAAGCCGGAAGCCGGTGTTGCAGTACATCAGCCGTTCGCCTGGCTGGAAGTTGAGGTCCGGCTGGCCGCGCATGAGCTTCGACACTTCGGCCGCCGAGATCGGCGAGCGCGCGTCGGCGCCGGAAAGCGAGATCATGTCGAGGAATTCGCGAAGGCCGCTGACGTTGGTCATCACGTGCGAGATCTTCACCGACACGCCGTAGTCGGGAAGGTCCGTATGGTACTTCCGCACCTCGTCGTCGTATCCCAGCTTGCCGTCCTTGATCAGCAGGAAGGCGAGGAACACAGCGAGCTGCTTGGTCTGCGAGCCGATGCGGATCACCGTCTCGGGCGTGTTCGGCACGCCGAGGTCGACGCTCGCCATGCCGTAGCCCTTGCGCAACAGCGTCTTGCCGTCGTGCACGATCGCGACCGTGCAGCCGGGACGATTGCCGCCGTAGCCGGCGAAAAGCTTATCGAGCGCGGCTTCGATGCTCGCCATGACGGCTCCTTTTCGAGGATCGGCGTCGTTTGAGAGGAACGACCATCAATCGAACCAGCGAGTAGCATCCGCTGTCAATAATCGCTTTCCGATAAGAAATGGTCGGATGCGCTACTTCCGCTTCGTCGCCGCGGCGATCAAGGCATGACAGACGTCGCGGATGGGCTTCAGGTTGGGCCGGCCCGGATCGATGCGATAGGCGATCGCCAGGTGGTGCTTCGGCAGCGCCGGCTTCACCTGGAGGATGCGGAGCGCCCCCCGCTTCATCTCGCCCTGGAACAGTCCGACCGGCAGCAGGCTGAGGCCGAAGCCTTTGCTCGCGAGGTTGGCCATGATGCTCAGGCTGTTGCACGTATACAGCCGTGTCGGCATGTCGCCGACGCTGGCGAACCATTCCTGGATCGTGGCGTAGAGCTTGGAAGGGCGCGGGTTGGTGATGATCGGATAGGCCTTGAGATCCGACGGCGTCAGCGCGCGCGAGGGAAGGTCGAGGCCCTTGCCCGCGACCCAGGCGAGGTCCAGATCCTCCAGCGGCTCGACCGCGATGTCGGGGCTGAGCTCGGGCTCGGTCAGGATCGCGAAGTCGAGCTGGCCGGCCTGCAGCTTGCGGTCGAGGTTGGCCGAGAAATCGATGACGATCTCGAACTCCGCCTCCGGATACGCTTTCTCGACCTTCGCCAGCAGCGCCGGCAGATGGGTCAGCGCGAAGGAATCGGCGAAGCCCATCCGGATCGGGCCGCGCAGCGTCTTTGCCGGATCCGCCTGGTCTTCAAGCGCGCGTGCGAGGGTCAGGATCTGC
>CAZZLX010000621.1:0-2738 GCA_964655235.1 uncultured Rhizobium sp. | reverse complement strand
GCTGTTGCCGATCGCGATCAGCACGTTGCGCACGAAGCGGTCGCGGCCGAGGCGCTTGACCGCCGAGCCTGAGAACATCTTGCGGAAGGCGGCATCGTCGAGAGACGCCAAGTCGGCGAGGCGCGGTGCCGTCAGCTCGCTACGCGGTAACAGCCCCACCTCCTGCGTCGCGCGCGCGAACTTGTTCCACGGGCAGGCGGCCAGGCAGTCGTCGCAGCCGTAGATGCGGTTGCCGAGCAGCGGCCTGAGTTCGCGCGGGATCGGTCCCTTGTGCTCGATCGTGAGATACGAGACGCAGCGCCGCGCGTCGATGCGGTAGGGCGCCGGGAAGGCCCCGGTCGGACACGCATCGAGGCAGGCGCGGCAGGCGCCGCAGCGATCGTCGTGCGGCGCGTCGGGCTCGAGCGCGAGGTCGGTGAAGACCTCGCCGAGGAAGAGCCAGGAACCGAACTCGCGCGAGACCAGGTTGGTGTGCTTGCCCTGCCAGCCGATGCCCGCGGCCTCGGCGAGCGGCTTCTCCATGACCGGCGCGGTGTCGACGAACACCTTCACCTGGCACTTGCGACTCTCGGCGAGCCAGCGGGCGAGCTGCTTCAAGCGGCTCTTGACCACGTCGTGGTAGTCGCGGCCGCGCGCATAGACGGAGACGACGCCGGTCTCGGCCCGCCCAAGATGCGCGTTCGGCACATCGGTCGAGCCGTAGTTCATGCCGAGAACGATGACGCTCCTGGCATCCGGCCACAGCGTCTGCGGATCGCCGCGCCGGTCGGCCTTGTCGGCGAGCCAGCCCATGTCGCCATGGAGGCCCTGGCCGAGATACGTCGCGAGATTGTCGCGGGCCTCGCCCGAGAGCGCGGCGGGAGCGAAGCCGACCGCGTCGAAGCCGAGAGCGAGCGCCTTCTCCCGGATCGCCGCCTTGGCGTCGGATTTATCCACGGCCTCGATACGGCTCGACGCCCTGGGGCGGGATCCAGACGCTCTTCGGCTCCGGGCCGGTCTGCCAGAAGACGTCGATCGGCATGCCGCCGCGCGGATACCAGTAGCCGCCGATCCGGAGCCATACGGGCTTCAGCGTATCGCGCAGCCGCTTGCCGATTTCGAGAGTCGTCGACTCGTGGAAACCGGCATGGTTGCGGAACGAGGCGAGGTAGAGCTTGAGTGACTTGCTCTCGACCAGCCAAGCCTTGGGCACGTAGTCGATCACCAGATGCGCGAAGTCCGGCTGGCCGGTGAACGGGCACATGCAGGTGAATTCGGGCGCGGCGAAGCGGACGAGATAGCGCTCCTTCGGATGCGCGTTCGGTACGCGGTCGAGCACCGCCTCCTCGGGCGAGGTCGGCGCCGGCGTGGCTTTGCCGAGATACGTCAGCTTCGTCTTCGTCATCCGGGGTCTTCCGCTTGCGCTGCCGGAGCTTCCCAGCGCCGGGCGACGTCCTCGAAGCGTCCGGCCTCGATGCCCTGGCGCAGCTCCGCCATCAGGTCCTGCTAGTGCTGGAGGTTATGCCAGGTCAACAGCATCGGCCCCAGCATCTCGTTCGCCTTGAACAGGTGATGCAGGTATCCGCGCGCATAGTTGCGGCAGGCCGGGCAGCGGCAGGCCGCATCGAGCGGCTGGTCGGAGGCGGCATGGACGGCGTTCCGGATGTTGAGGGTGCCGCCGCGGATGAAGGCCTGGCCGGTGCGGCCAGAGCGGGTCGGCATCACGCAGTCGAACATGTCGATGCCGCGGCGGACAGCGCCGACGATGTCGTCCGGCCGGCCGACGCCCATCAGGTAGCGTGGGCGGTCCTTGGGCAGGTGTGGGACGGTGGCGTCCAGAACGTCGAACATCGTCTGCTGGCCTTCGCCAACCGCGAGCCCGCCGACCGCGTAGCCGTCAAAGCCGACCGTGGCGAGCGCCGTCACCGAGCGCTGGCGCAGCTTCGGATAGACGCTGCCCTGGACGATGCCGAAGAGGCCGTAGCCCGGCCGCTGCACGAAAGCCTGCCTGCATCGCTCGGCCCAGCGCATCGAGCGCATCATCGAGCTCTCGGCCTCGTCCTCGGTCGCCGGGAATGGCGTGCACTCGTCGAGCACCATCGTGATCGTCGAATCCAGCAGGCGCTGGATCTCGGTCGCGCGCTCGGGCGTCAGCTGATGCTTCGAGCCGTCGATGTGGGATTTGAAGACGACGCCGTCTTCGCTGATCGTGCGGAGGCCGGCCAGCGACATCACCTGGAAGCCGCCGGAGTCGGTCAGGATCGGGCCCGGCCAGTTCATGAACTTGTGAAGGCCGCCCAGCTCGGCGATGCGCTCGGCGCCGGGTCGCAGCATCAGGTGATAGGTGTTCCCGAGGATGATCTGCGCGCCGGTCAGCGCGACCGAGTCCGGGTGCATCGCCTTGACCGTGCCGGCGGTGCCGACCGGCATGAAGGCCGGCGTATTGATGATCCCGTGCGCGGTCGAGAGCTTGCCGCGCCGGGCAGCGCCGTCGGTCTCCTTGAGCTCGAAGGAGATGCTCACGCGGCGCGCTCCAGCAGGGAGGCGTCGCCGTAGGAATAGAAGCGATAGCGCTCGGATATTGCATGCGCGTAGGCGGCCTTCATGCGGTCGAGGCCGGCGAAGGCCGAAACCAGCATGAACAGGGTCGAGCGCGGCAGGTGGAAGTTGGTCAGCATGCGGTCGACAATCTTGAACCTGTATCCGGGCGTTATGAAGATGCCTGTGTCGCCGGCAAAGGGCTGTAGCCTGCCGCGGTC
>CAZZLX010000620.1:0-2740 GCA_964655235.1 uncultured Rhizobium sp. | reverse complement strand
CGATCGCCGCCATCACCCAGCCGGCGGGGCGGTCCGCCGCCTCGATCACCGCGCTTTGACCCGCGCCGGCCTCGATGCCGGTGCCGGCGAGGCCTTCCTTCAGCGCCTGGAACTGGCGCTCGTCGGCGATCGCGACAAAGCGCGGCCGGTGCAGCTTCGCGAGCTCGACGAGACGCTGGACGTTCGAGCCGGCGGTCAGCGCCTCGACCGGGAAGCGCTCGGGATCTCGCCCGATCAGGTCGAGCGTGGAGGCGCCGACCGAGCCGGTCGCCCCCAGCACGGTGACCCGGCGGATCATCTCCATAAGGGAGCATCTCCTCCGAAGAACCAGAGCACGAGCGCGAGCGCCGGTGCCGCGGTGATCAGTCCATCGACGCGATCGAGCAATCCGCCGTGTCCAGGGATCAGGGTGCCGGCATCCTTGACGCCGAAGTGGCGCTTGACCGACGACTCTGCGAGGTCGCCGCCCTGCGAGACGACAGCGACGACGAAGCCCGCGACGATCAAGGGCAGCGCGTGATCGTTCCCGAGCAGCCGCGAGGTCGCGTAACCGACGATGCCGGCGGCGACGACGCCGCCCAGCAGGCCCGACCAGGTCTTCTTCGGGCTCACCTTCGGCCAGAGCTTCGGGCCGCCGACGGTGCGGCCGACCGCCTAGGCGCCGATGTCGGTCGCCCAGACTGCCGCCAGCAGCCAGAAGCAGAGTTCGCGTCCCTGCTCCGGAGCGAAGCGAAGCCAGACGAAGGCGAGGCAAGGCAGCGCCACGACTGGCGCGCCGACGGCGAGCCAGGTCGCGACCCCGCGCCCCCGCGGCAGCACGACGACGAAGGCGAGCGCCGCGGCCGCGATCACCGCCAGCAGGGCCTGTCCCATGCCGACGCGCGAGGCGAGACCGATCGCCACGATGCTGCCGGCCGCGAGGATCGCTGCGGTCGGCATCGCTCGGCCATTGTCGCAAAGTCGCGCCCACTCTCGCGCCATCTCGACGGCGGCGAGCGCCAGCATCAGCTCGAACCAGGGGGAACCGTAGTAGACCGCCGCGAGACATGGCGGCGCCAGCACCAGGGCAGACAGGACGCGTCGGACCAGGCCCGCGCCGGCGATCTTATCCGACAGCGCCATATCGGCGCTCGCGACGATTGAACTCGTGGACGGCGTCCTCGAGGTCGGATTTGCCGAAATCGGGCCAGTATTTGTCGACGAAGACGAGTTCGGCATAGGCCGACTGCCAGAGCAGGAAGTTGCTCAAGCGCTTCTCGCCGGAGGTGCGGATGACGACATCGGGATCCGGCAGGTCGGCGGTGAACAGCCGGCCGGTCAGCGCCGCGGCATCGATCGTCCGGGGATCGATCCTGCCGGCGGCGGCGTCGCCGGCGAGCGCGCGCGCCGCCGCGACGATCTCGTCGCGGCCGCCATACGAGATCGCGAGAGTGAGGTTGAGCTTGTCGTTGCCGCGGGTCAGGTCCTCGGCATTGGCGATCAGCGCCACGATGTCGGCCTCGAAGCGGCTGCGATCCCCGATCACCCGGATCCTGGCGCCCTTGGCGTGCAGGTCGGCGATCTCGCTTCGGAGATAGTGGCGCATCAGGCCCATCAGGTCCTGGACCTCGCCCGAGGGGCGGTTCCAGTTCTCCGACGAGAAGCCGAAGACGGTCAGGTACCGGATGCCGAGCTCGCCCGCGCCGACGATCGTGCGGCGGAGCGCTTCCGCGCCCTGGCGATGGCCGGCGGCGCGCGGCAGGCCCCTCGCCCGCGCCCAGCGGCCGTTGCCATCCATCACGATCGCGACGTGCGCTGGCGTGGTCACCGTCGTGGACATCCCCGTTCCAGGCGGTCCGTCAGACCTTCATGATCTCTTGTTCTTTTTGGGCGAGCATATCGTCGATCTTCTTCACGTGCTCGTCGGTCTTGGTCTGGATCTCGGTCGACAGACGACGATGCTCGTCCTCGGTGATCTCGCCCTTCTTCTCGGCCTTCTTGAGGCCCTCCATGCCGTCGCGGCGCACGTTGCGGACCGAGATCTTGGCGGCTTCGGCGTATTTGTGCGCGACCTTGGTCAGCTCCTTGCGGCGCTCCTGGGTCAGCTCGGGCATCGGCAGCCGGATGGTCTGGCCCTCGGTCTGCGGATTGAGGCCGAGGCCGGCTTCGCGGATCGCCTTGTCGACCGCCTTGACCACGCCGCGGTCCCACACCTGGACCACGATCATGCGCGGCTCGGGCACGCTGACGCCGGCCACCTGGTTCAAGGGGGTCATGGCGCCGTAGGCATCGACCTGGACGGGATCGAGGATCGTCGCCGAAGCGCGGCCGGTGCGAAGTCCGCCGAACTCCTTCTTGAGGACGTCGAGCGCGCCATCCATGCGGCGCTGCAGGGCCTTCATATCGGTGTCGCTCACGACTTGGCCTCCTCCGTGATTATTGTGAACCGTCCGAGGCCCTGGACGACCTCGGCGAAGGCACCGTGATTGTGGATCGAAAAGACCAGAATCGGAATACGGTTCTCCCGCGCCAGCGAAATGGCGGAGGCGTCCATGACCTTGAGGTCCTTGGACAGGCATTCCATGTAGCTGAGCCGCTCGTAGCGGACGGCCTTCGGATCCTTGACCGGATCGGCGGTGTAGACGCCGTCGACCTTGGTCGCCTTCAGCAGCGCGTCGCAGCCCATCTCGGTCGCGCGCAACGCGGCCGCCGTGTCTGTGGTGAAGAACGGGTTGCCGGTGCCGGCGGCGAAGATCACCAC
>CAZZLX010000619.1:0-2743 GCA_964655235.1 uncultured Rhizobium sp. | reverse complement strand
GGCACCTCGGCCAGGGCATCGCCAAACGCGGCGCCCCGCTCGTCGGTCACCAGCGCCACCGCACGGCCGCGCGCGATCAGGGCGCGCGCCAGCGCCTCGGCGGGGAACATGTGGCCGCCGGTGCCTCCGGCGGCAAGCACGATCAGCGGCCGGCTCATGATCCCGCTCCCTGGCCGACGCGCTTGCGAGTCAGCGCCAGCATCATTCCGACGCCAAGCGCGAGCGCCAGCAGCGACGAGCCGCCGTAGGAGATGAAGGGAAGGGTCATGCCCTTGGTCGGCATCAGGTGCAGCGACGAGGCCATGTTGATGAAGGCCTGCAGGCCGAACTGAACGAGCAGGCCGGTCGAGGCCAGGATCACGAAGAGGTTCGAGTCGGAGCGCAGGCGCAGCAGGCCGCGCACGACGACGAAGGCGAAGAGCCCGACCACCAGGAGGCAGACGAACAGCCCGTATTCCTCGCCGGCGACGGCGAAGATGAAGTCGGCATGTACGTCGGGAATGACGTCCTTGACCATGCCTTCGCCCGGCCCGCGGCCCCAGAGGCCGCCGTTGCGGAACGCCTCGAGCGAGCGGCTCACCTGGAAGGAGTCGCCGGCCGACTTGTCGAGGAAGCGGTCGATGCGGCTCGCCACGTGCGGCAGCAGCAGGTAGGCGCCGCCGATGCCGCCGATGCCGAGGATCGCCAGCAGCACGACCCAGAAGATCGGCAGCCCCGCCAGGAACAACTCGGCGAACCAGATCGCAGAGATCACGACTGCCATGCCGAGGTCGGGCTGGAGCAGCAGCAGCGACACCAGCAGAAGGAATAGAGCGGTCGAGATCAGGTTGCCGGGCACGCCCTCGCCCTTCTTCTGCTCGGCCAGCATCCAGGCGGAGACCACGGCGAAGCACGGCTTCACGAACTCCGACGGCTGCAGCGAGAAGGATCCCAGCGCGATCCAGCGACGAGCGCCCTTGATTTCGACGCCGTGGAAGAAGGTCAGGACCAGCATGCCGATGCCGAGGCCGAGCGCGAGGACGGCGAGGCGGCGCACCTGGACCGGATTGAGCAGCGAGACGCCGATCATCAGCGCGAGCGCCGGCAGAAGCAGCGCGAACTGGCGGCGGACGAAGTAGAAGCCGTCGAGATGCAGGCGCTGTGCGACCGCCGGGCTTGCCGCCAGGATCATGATGATGCCGACGAAGATGATGGCGGCGATGCCGGCGAGCGCCCAGCGGTCGACGGTCCACCACCACCGGCCGAGCACGCTGGTATCGGTGCGGGAGATCGTGGTCATGCGCGAGCTCCCGGCAGCGCTTCGACCAGCTTGCGGAACGCTTCGCCGCGCGCCTCGAAGTCGGCGAACTGGTCGAACGACGCGCAGGCGGGCGACAGCAGGACGATCGCGTTCTTGAGGCCTTCCGCTTTGGCCTTGGCGGTCGCCGCGGCAACGGCGGAAGCGAGATCGCCGGAGCGCGTGTAGGGCGCCTTGCCTTCAAGCGTGCGGGCGAAGCCTTCGGCCGCCTCACCGATCAGGAAGACATGACGCAGGTCGGCGAAGTAGGAGGCGAGCGGCTCGATGCCGCCTTCCTTGGCCTTGCCGCCGGCGATCCAATAAACCGACTCGTAGCAGGCGAGGGCCTTGGCCGCGGCGTCGGCATTCGTCGCCTTGGAATCGTTGATGTAGGTGACGCCGTCGACGACCGCGATACGCTCCTGGCGATGCGCGAGGCCGGGATAGGTCACCAGCGACTTGGCGAGCGCACGGCTGCCGATGTCGAACACGCGGCCGACCGCGTAGGCGGCGGCGGCGTTCTGCCAGTTGTGGCGGCCGGGAAGGGCCTGCGCGATGTCGAGATGGAGGACGGGGTTCCCCCAGCCGCCGGTGTCGTCGGTGAGCAGGCCGTCCTCGACATAGACGCCGCCCGAAACCAGGCGCGTCGCCGAGATCGGCGTCACCTGCTGCTTGCCGGTCTCGACTAGGTCGTCGTAGATCGCCTCGGACTCCGCGTCGTCGATCGCGACAATCGCCGTGTCCTCGCTGTCCTGACGTTCGAAGATCCGGCGCTTGGCGGCGATGTAGCCGTCCATGCCGCCGTGACGCTCGAGGTGATCGGGCGTGATGTTGAGGAGAACGGCGACGTCGAAGACTAGCCGCTGCAGCAGCTCGAGCTGATAGGAGGACATCTCCAGCACGTAGACGCCGCCCCTGCCGAGCGGCCCCAGCGACAGCGCCGGCACGCCGAGATTGCCGCCGACCTGGACCTGCATCCCCGCTTCCTTGAGCAGGTGGCCGATCAGCGTCGTCGTCGTCGACTTGCCGTTGGTGCCGGTGATGCCGATGAAGCGAGCCTGAGGGCACGCGCGCCCGAGGAACTCGATGTCGGAGAGCAGCGGCACGCCCGCGGCCTTGGCCCGCGATGCGGCGGGATGCGGCTTCGGATGGGTGTGCGGGATGCCGGGGCTCATCACCAGCGCGAGGAAGCCGTCGAGATCGCTCGTCGTGAGATCCCGGCAGACGATGCCCTTGGCCTCGGCGCGCGCGCGCTTCGCCGGATCGTCGTCCCACGCGCAGACCTCGGCGCCGGAATCCCGGAACGCTTCGGCCGCGGCGAGGCCGGAGCGGGCGAGGCCGAGCACGCCCACCTTCTCCTTCGCCACGCTGGGGATTCGGATGGTTGCGGTCATGCCTACCGGATCTTCAGGGTGGAGAGGCCGGCGACCGCGAGGATCACCGCGATGATCCAGAAGCGGATGACGA
>CAZZLX010000618.1:0-2746 GCA_964655235.1 uncultured Rhizobium sp. | reverse complement strand
TGGGCATCCATGCCAGCCCGACCTGCGTCATGGCCTATGGCGACCAGGGCGGAGCTGTCGGCTATCTGGTCGGCGAGGAGAATCGCGGCCTCGAATACATGTTCACGATGATGAACAACGCGCGCCTGGCGGTCGGGCTCCAGGGTGTCGCCATCGCCGAGCGGGCGTATCAGCAGGCGGTCGCCTTCGCGCGCCATCGCGTGCAGAGCCGCGATGTCGCCGGAAGCGCAGGATCGGTTCCGATCATCCGCCACCCGGACGTGCGCCGGATGCTGATGACGATGAAGGCCGGCACCGAGGCGCTCCGCGGCTTGGCGCTGCAGGCGGCCGCCTGGATCGATCGCGCCCGCCACGCGCCCGAGGCCGACGATCGCCAGCGCACTCAGGCATTGCTCGACCTCATCATCCCGGTGGTCAAGGCGGCGTCGACCGATTTCGGCGTCGAGGCCGCGTCGATCGGCCTCCAGGTCCATGGCGGCATGGGCTTCATCGAGGAGACCGGTGCGGCGCAGCTCTATCGGGACGCGCGCATCCTGCCGATCTACGAGGGCACCAACGGCATCCAGGCCAACGACCTCGTCGGCCGCAAGATCGCGCGCGACCAGGGCCAGGCGGCGAAGCTCTTCTGCGAGCTGGTTCAGGACACGGTCGACGAGCTCGATCTCTTCACCGACGAGGATTTCACGGCGATGCGGAGCTCGCTCGCCGACGGGCTCGCCGCCCTCGGCCGGGCGACCGACTGGATCGTCGCGACTTATCCCAAGGACCCGAGGCGCGCGATCGCAGGCGCGGTGCCTTATCTCAGGCTGTTCGGCCTGGTAGCCAGCGGCTGGATCATGGTGAGGAACGCGACCGCGGCCGAAGCGCATCTCGGGACCGGCGACGGCGACGAGGCGTTCCTCAAGGCGAAGAAGACGACGGCCCGCTTCTATGCCGAGCACATGCTGGTGCAGGCGCCGTCGCTGGTTTGGCCGGCGACCCAGCCGGAAACGACGCTGGCCCTCGCCGAAGACCAGTTCTGACGCTCAGCCTTCGGCGCGCGTCCGCTCGGCCGGAAAGATCACCGCGCAGCGGGTGCCGATGCCGGGCCGGCTCGTGATCTCGAGGCTGGCGCAGTGCGCCTCGGCCAGGGACTTGGTGATCGGCAACCCTAGACCTGTGCCCTCGAAGCGGCGGCTGAACGCCGACTCGCTGCGATGGAACGGGGTCAGCGCCTTGACGATCTCGTCCTTGGTCATGCCAATGCCGGTGTCGGAGGTCTCGAACGAGATGCGGCCTTCCACGTCGCGCGCCGCCTCGATCGTCACCCGGCCGCCCCTCGGCGTGAACTTGACCGCGTTCGACAGCAGGTTGAGCATGATCTGCTTCACCATGCGCTCGTCGGCATGGAGCCGCGCCAGTGGCCGCTCGATCCTGATCTCGACCAGCACGCCGCCGCGCCGGGCGCGTTCGGCGACCAGGCGCGCACAGGACTCGACCGCGGTGGCGAGGTCGACCGTCTCCTCGTGCAGCGTGAGCCGTCCGGCCTCGATCCGCGCCATGTCGAGGATGTCGTTGATCAGCGCCAGAAGGTGGCCGCCGGAATCCCGGATGTCGGCGGCGTACTCCTGATACTTGGGCGCGATCGGGCCCAGCATCTGACCGGCCATCATCTCGGCGAAGCCGATGATCGCGTTCAGCGGCGTCCGGAGCTCATGGCTGACATTGGCGAGGAACTCGGATTTGGCCCGGTTCGCGACCTCGGCCTGCTCCTTGGCGTGACGGAGGTCGTTCTCGACCTGGCGGGCGCGGGTCACATCGGTAAGAAGGTCGACGACACCGCCGTCCCGCGCGCGTTCCTTGCGGATCTCGAAGATGCGCCCGTCCTTGAGGCGTACTTCATAGGCGACGCCGCTCGGCTGGCGGTGCCGCGAGATCGCGGCATCGATCCAGCCGCGGCGTCCGCCGCGGCCGATCACGACTATGTCGCGGTCGACGGAAGCGGCCATCAGCCGCTCGAACGCCATCCCCGGCGTCATCAGGTCGGCAAGCGCCGGAAGCATCTTGCGGTAGATGTCGTTGCAGAGCGTCAGGCGCTCGTCGGGCGCCCAGATCGCGAAGCCGGCACCGATATGGGCGATGGCGTCGCGGAGCCGCGAGTTGGTCGCTTCCAGGGCGGCATACGCATTGTTGACCGCATCCAGCAGCCGCGTGAGGTCGAGGCCCTGGGCCTCCGCCGGCTCCTCCGCTTTCAGCCTTCTCTGGATCGCGTCATGCACGGCGCTCGGGTCCGCGTAGAATGATGAGTCTGCCGTTCATCCCGCTTAAGGAGATGCGGCCCCCCGCCTATTGGATACGAAGCTGGTTAACAATTCGTAATCATCCGCGAGCCGGGCTGCCGTCGGGGAGGCCGCGGGTCATCGAGATCGTCGTCGGATAGGGAATGGCGATCCCCCCGGCATCGAACGCTGCCTTGATCCGCCGGTTGTATTCGCGCCCCACCGACCATTGCTGGCTCGGCCGAGTCTTCACCCGGGCGCCGATCCGCATCGCGTAGTCGCCGAACCTGTCGAGGCCGAAGATCTCGATCGGCGCCAGGATCTTCGCCTTCCAGGCCTCGTCGGCACGGATCTCCTCGTCGACCTTCCGCAGGATGTCCTCCACCTGCTTCACGTCCTGGTCGTAGCTGACCGACAGGTCGAAGACATAGAAGCCGTAGTCGCGGGTCATGTTCTTGATCGTGGTGACCGCGCTGAACGGGATGGTG
>CAZZLX010000617.1:0-2764 GCA_964655235.1 uncultured Rhizobium sp. | reverse complement strand
GTGCGCAGCAGCAGCGTGATCAGCTCCTCCGAACGCTCCACGAAGTCGGTGTGCGGAAACTCCTTGTAGCAGATCAGGACATCAGCGGCCGCCAGCATCGCCGGGGTCATGTGGCAATGCGGATCGAGTGTCGCCCCGATGGCGACGCGCGGACCGACGATCTCGCGCGCACGGGCAAGGATGTCGCCCTCGCAGTCGTCGTAGCCATGCGCCACCATGGCGCCATGCAGCCCGAGGGCGACCGCATCCACGGGAAGAGCCCCGTGGAGCTGTCCCAGGATCTCGTTGCGCAGCGTCTCATAGGCCTGTCGGCTGGTGGTGCCGGCGGGATGGGCTCCCGTGACGGTGCCTTCGACCAGGGTGAAGCCTTCCGCGCGGCTCCGCCGCCGGCCGACGACGAGGGGGGACGAGGAGGAGGTGGTTGGGTGATCGGGATGCGTACCCGGCCGGAAGTAGCGGTTGCCGGTGAAGCTCTCGAGGTCGGTCGGGATCGGGGCGAAGGTGTTGGATTCGGTAGACAGGGCGGCGGCGAACAGACGCATCGACTTCTCCGCGCCATCGTCGGCGGCATCGGCAAGTCTGTTCCGCCCTCGTCCATGGTCAAGCGAAATGGCATCTGAACGGATGCGTTTCGGGAATGCATCCGGTTACCTGCGGTCACCTGCGAACTGTGACAGGCTCGGTCAGCCTGACGGAGACAAGTGCATGAAGGCGTTCACGGCGTGTCTTGGCAGCGAAACCAACACCTTCTCGCCGATCCTCTGCGGTCGCGAAGCCTTCGAAGGAAACTTCTATGCGCTGCCCGGCGAGCACCCGGATCACCCCACGCTCTATTCGGGTCCGATGATGGCCCTTCGTCGACGGGCCCGCGAGAGTGCCGACCTGCAGGTCGTCGAAGGCCTTTCCACCTTCGCGACGACCGGTGGCATCGTCACGCGGGCGGTGTACGAGGAATATCGCGACGCGATCCTGGCGCAGTTGACGGCGGCGATGCCGCTCGACTTCGTCGCGCTCGGCCTGCATGGCGCGATGGTCGCCGATGGCTACGAGGACTGCGAGGGAGATCTTCTCCGACGTGTCCGCCAGATCGTCGGCCCCAACGTCAAGATTGGCGCCGAACTCGACCTCCACTGCAATCTCACGTCCGCGATGGTCGGGCACGCCGACGTGCTGGTTCCCTACAAGGAGTCGCCTCACATCGACGTGCTCGAGCGAGGCGAGGAGCTCGTGCAGATGCTCGTCGACGCGGCGGCCGGCAAGACGAAGCCGGTGATGAGCGTCTTCGATTGCCGGATGGTTACCTCGTCGCCGACGACGCGCGAGCCGATGCAGGGCTTCGTTCGACGCATGAAGTCCCTGGAAGGCAAGAATGGCGTCTTGTCGGTGTCACTGGTCCACTGCTTCGGCTTCAACGACGTCCCGGAGATGGGCTACAAGGTTCTCGTCGTCACCGATGACCGCAAGGCCGAGGGCGACGCGCTGGCGAGGAAGCTCGGCCATGAGATCTACCTGATGCGTCGCGAGATCGGCATGTCCTTCCTCACGATCGAGGAGGCGATCGACCGCGCGCTGGCGGCGCCGCCGGGGCCCGTGGTGCTGGCTGACGGTGCTGACAATGCGGGCGGCGGGGCGGCCAGCGACTCCACCTGGTTCATCCGGGCGCTGCAGAGGCGCGGCGTGCGCGACGCCTGCGTCGGTCCGCTGTGGGACCCGATCGCCGTCCGCATGTGCTTCGCCGCCGGCGAAGGTGGGGTGTTTCAGTTGCGTTTCGGCGCCAAGATGAACGCCAACTCCGGCGAGCCGGTCGATGCCAAGGTCAAGGTCACCCGCCTGGTGAAGGATGCCTGGCAGACCTTCGGCGACGTACGCGACCCGATCGGTGATGCAGCCGCGATCGAGGTCGACGGCATCGCGGTCGTCCTGAACTCCGCCCGTGACCAGGCCTTCGGCATCGACCTGTTCACCAATCTCGGCATCGACCCGAGGGCGAAGAGGATCGTGGTGGTGAAGTCCCACAACCACTTCTTCGCGGCCTTCTCGAAGATCGCGACCGAGGTGCACAGGACAACGGCGCCGGGGCCGCTGGCGCTCGACTACTCGAAGGTGCCCTACAAGCGCCTGAAGCGGCCGATCTGGCCGCTCGATCCCGATCCGCTCGGACTCGACTAGGCGCGCGAGATCCCGGCGCCCAGCTTCGGAAACTCGCACCGGATCGAGGTGCCGAGCTTGGGAGCCTTGCAGTATTGGTTGATCCGGAGGTCGGCGGCGATCGACATCAGTCCGAAGGCGTCCGCCGGCGAAAGGCCGAGACGGTCCCCCAGGAGCTTGATCATCGAGCGCGTGCAGTATTCGGCGGCGTCCTCGAATGTCTCGGCGGAGGCCGTCGTGATCCAGCGATCCTGGGTCTCCAGCCACGGCCATTCGGTGGCACCGCCCTTCTCGAGCTTGAAGCGGAGATGGACGCGGGCGCCGATCTCGGCGCCAGAGCCGCACATCTCGGCGTCGCCCATCGTCGCGTGCACGTCGCCGACATAGAAGAGGCCGAGAGGCGCGTAGATCGGCAGGTGGACGGTGGTGCCGACGGCGAGGCGGTTGTTGTCCATGTTGCCGCCGTGCTTGCCGATGAGCCCGACGGAAATCGGCTCGAGCGGCGCACAGGCCATGGCGCCGATCATCGGCTTGAGCGGCAGGCGCAGGTCCTTGAAGTGCACCTGGCCGTCCTTCACGGGCAGGGCCTTGATCTCGCCCATCACGGAGGGCCCCA
>CAZZLX010000616.1:0-2776 GCA_964655235.1 uncultured Rhizobium sp. | reverse complement strand
CATTGATGCCGACGGCCTTCAGCTGCTCCGACATGACCAGGGCGGACGTATACATGTTGCCGTAGTCCTGGTTGGTGAGAAGGATGACCTTCTCGCCCTTGTAGCCGCCTTCGGCCAGGAGCTTCTTGGCCTTGTCCTTGTTCTTCTGGTTGTAGGTCTCCTTGCCGGCCTCGGTGTAGAAAGCCTGGCCCGGATACTGGAAGCCGATGTTGAGCTTATAGGCGCCGTCGGTCGCCGCCTCCATCAGCTCTTCCATGTCCATCGCCGCCTGGATCGCCTGACGGACCTTCAGGTTGTCGGTCGGCGGGAACGACAGGTTCGGAATCGCGATCTGGACCCAGAAGTTGTTGAGCGGGGCCAGCGTGATGTTCTTGTTGTCCTTGAGGCGCGCCTGGGCCTTGGCGGGAATGTCCTCGACGCCATGGAACTCGCCGGTCTCGAGGCCGGCGACGCGGGCGCCCGCCTCGGTTACGATGCGAAGGTTGACCGTGTCGACGCAGGCGACCTTGTAGCCGCCGAAGCCGTTGGTCGTGGGGAAGCGCTTGTCGGGCGTGTAGCCGTCGAAGCGCTTGAGCTTCACATGGCTATCGGCGACGAACTCGACGTATTCCCAAGGACCGGTGCCGACCGGCTTCAGCTGCATCGCCTCGGCCGACGCGTTCTCGCGCGGCACGATCACGATCGGCACCGAGAAGGAGCTCAGGTTCTCGATGAAGGTCGGCTGCGCCTGCTTCATCTTGAGGACGAAGGTGTCCGGCGCCGGCGCTTCCCACTTGTCGACGACGTCGAGGATGCCGCGGTCGATGCCGACCTTCTTGTAGCGGTCGAACGACGCCATCACGTCGTCCGAGGTCATCGCCTTGCCGTTGTGGAACTTCACGCCCTGGCGGAGCTTGAAGGTGTACATCATGCCGTCCGGCGCCTCGACTACCTCGGCCGCGAGCTCCGGGATCGGGTTCATGTTCTCGTCGCGGGTGACCAGCGACTCGAACATGTTCATCGCGACGTTACGGGTCGAGATCGTCGACGACGTCATCTGGTCGAGGCTGTTGACCTTCGCCTCCTGGGCGAAGACGAGATTGCCGCCGGTCTTGCCGCAGGTGAACTGCTGGGCAGATGCCGGGGCCGTGGCGAGCGCCAGGGCCGATACGGTCCCCAGCATGACATAATGTGAAAGACGCATGATGCCTCCTAGCTCCTGTTCGGACGACAGAAAGACAGTCAAACCGCTGTTCTGGATTTGATTTTCTTTGAGCCTATCGAAGGTCCGGACGCGCGCACAAGACGAAACTGCCTCCCCCGAAAGCAGCGGCGAGCGCTTGAAGACGGCCTGGACGGGGGTTAGAGAGGGTTAACCGGACAGGTGGCCGAGCGGTTTAAGGCATCAGTCTTGAAAACTGACGTGGGTGTAAGCTCACCGTGGGTTCGAATCCCACCCTGTCCGCCACGAATTCCCGCCGACGCAAGCGGCTCGGGGCGTAATTCCATCGAGACGACAGGCGCCGGTCCGCAAGCGCCAAAGATCGCGGCGCGGCCGAGTGGCGTGGCCTGCCCTCGCATCACCCCGCCGGCTGGAGGCAAGTCCCTCCCCTGCTTGCGTTCGGACGCGTGCAGGACGTATGAGAGCCGACACTGCGGGATCGGGAGACTGGGCAGCGTGCGACGCGCAACCGAGCACGAGAAGAGACAGCGAACGGCCAACACGCCCTGGGAGCAACTTCCCGTCGGCCTCCTCGTGCGATCCGGGATTCCGCTCTACCGCCAGCTGATGGATGTCCTGGGAGGCGCGATCATCGAGGGCGTGCTGCCGATCGGGTCGGCGCTGCCGACCGAGGCCCAGCTCGCCGAACGCTTCGGCGTCAGCCGCATCACCGTTCGCGAGGCGCTGCAGCGCCTGGAGAACGACGGCGTGATCCGCAAGCAGAAGGCGAAGAACGCCGTCATCCTGGCAAAGCCTTCAGCCGACGCCTCGAGCTGGGAAATCAACTCGATCGACGACATCATCGCCGCCGCGAGCGGTGCTGTGCTCGACATCAAGAGCTACCGCCAAGAGATCGCGCCGGAGATCGCCCCCGTGCTCGGGCTTCGTCCTGACGAGCCTATGCATTGCCTGCGCAGCATCCTGCGTAAGTCGGGCGAAGCCTACGCAGTTTCGACCATCTACTTCGCCCCCGCTGTCGGCAGCCGGCTCCAGCGGAGACACTTCGACGACGTCATCGTCTTCCGCGTCATGCAGCGGGAGCTCGGCGTCGAGCTAGGCGACGTGCGCATGACGGTCGGCGCCGAGCTAGCCGACGAGAGCCTCGCGCGCCAGCTCGGATGCGAGAAAGGCGTGCCGCTTCTGCGCACCCGCCTCGTCTATCGCACCACGGACAACCAGCCGGTCGAGGTCGCGCTGACCGAGTATCCGGCGGACAGGTTCCAGCTCAGTTACCGCCTCACGCTGCGCCGCCAACGCTGACTTTCGCGGCGCTTCAGAAAGCGCTTGCCCCTCGCCGGAAGATGTCATGATATTATGATAATTAAAGGCCGCGCCTCGATGCGGGCCCTATGAATTAAGTCATCGCTCCGGCGGTGACGGGGGGAAGCATGAAGGTCGATCTCAAGGGCAAAGTCGCTCTTGTGACGGGAGCCGCGCAGGGCATCGGCCTTGCCATCGCCGATACGCTCGGACGCAACGAGGCGACCGTCGTCTATACGGATCGCAACGCCGAGGGCGCCGCTGCCGCGGCCAAGCGCGCGAACCAGCCGCTCGGCTTTGCACTCGACGTGACCT
>CAZZLX010000615.1:0-2777 GCA_964655235.1 uncultured Rhizobium sp. | reverse complement strand
GGCAGATGATGCCGTAGGCGCCGGCGTCCAGCGCCTTCATCACATGCGCCGGGTCGTTCCACGGCACGCGCGCCATCGGCACCACGCTGGTGGTCGAGATGCCCTGGAACATCGAGACCATGGCCTGGTAGTCGACGATGCCGTGCTGCATGTCGACGGTCAGCGAGTCCCAGCCCTGGTGCGCCATCACCTCGGCGGCGAAGCCGCTCGGGATCGACAGCCAGCCGTTGACCACGCAACCGCCGGACTTCCAGATCTGACGCACGTTGTTCGGACGCATGTTCCCCCCGAGAGAATTGGTTCGTGGCTTAGAGAAGCTGCTCGATCACCCGGTCGGGCGGACGGTGGCCGTCGACCCAGGTCTTGATGTTGATGATGACCCGCTCGCCCATCGCGAGCCGGCCTTCCAGCGTCGCCGAACCCATGTGCGGAAGCAAGACGACGTTGTCGGCCTCCAGCAGCTTCGGGTGGATCGCCGGCTCGTGCTCGTAGACGTCGAGGCCGGCGCCGGCAAGGTTGCCCGAGGTCAGCGCCAGGGCCAGCGCCGCCTCGTCGATGACCTCGCCGCGCGAGGTGTTGACCAGGATCGCGCCGGGACGGATCAGCTTGATGCGCCGGGCCGACAGCAGGTGGTACGTCGCGGGCGTGTGCGGGCAGGTGACCACGATCACGTCCATCCGCGTCAGCATCTGGTCGAGGCTTTCCCAGTATGTCGCCTCGAGCGCCGCCTCGACGTCGGGATAGACTCGCTTGCGATTGTGATAGTGGATCGAGAGGCCGAAGGCGCGGGCGCGGCGGGCGACGGCCTGGCCGATGCGGCCCATGCCCACGATTCCGAGCCGCTTGCCGGTCAGGCGCATGCCGAGCATCGAGGTCGGCGACCAGCCGCCCCACTCCCCCGACCGTGCCAGCGCCTCGCCGGCATTGAGGCGGCGGGCGACCGCGAGGATCAGCGCCATGGTCATGTCGGCGGTGTCGTCGGTCAGCACGCCCGGCGTGTTGGTGACGATGATGTCGCGCTTCTGCGCGGCCGCGAGGTCGATGTGGTCGACGCCGGTGCCGAACGAGGCGATCAGCTTCAACTGCGGCCCGGCCGCGGCGAGGACCTGAGCGTCGATGCGGTCGGTCACCGTCGGCACCAGCACCTCGGCCTTGCCCACGGCCGCGATCAGCTCGTCGTGGCTCAGCGCGCGGTCGTCGAGATTCAGCTGCGCCTGGAACAGCTCCATCATCCGCGTCTCGATCGCGTCGGGCAGCTTGCGGGTGACGACGACGACGGGCTTGCGCGTGCTCACGAGGCGCGTCCTTGAAAGAGCGTCTTCCGGCAGTAGCAAGGACGGCCGGGGTTGTCCATCGGATCAGGGTTGGGGCTCAGGCCTCGACCGAGCGGAGAACCGCCGGAAGACGGGACCCCAGCGTCACCGCGCGGGCGGCGAGGAACACGAAGATCGCGAGCCAGAGACCGTGATTGCCGAGCGGCGGCACGGCAAGGATCGCGGTCACGGCGAAGCAGGCGGCCGAGATCAGCATCATGTTGCGCATGTCGCGGCCGCGCGCCGCACCCCAGAACACGCCGTCGAGCTGGAAGCTCCAGACCGCGATCGCCGGCATCGCGGCGGCCCAGGGGAGATATCGGAGCGCCTCGGTGCGGACGTCCTGGATGTCGGTCAGGAGCGAGATCAGCAGCGGCCCTCCGACCCAGTAGACGATGGTGAAGATCACCGCGACGCCGGCGGCGAGGACGAAGGTGGCGCGGAGGCTGTCGTCGAGATCGCCGCGGTCGCGCGCACCGATCGCGCGGCCGACTAGGGTCTCCGCCGCCTGCGCGAAGCCGTCGAGGGCGAAGCCGGTGAAGGAATTGAAGGTCATCAGCACCGCGTTCGCCGCCAGGGTCAGCTCGCCGAAGCGGGCGCCGACCGCGGTGAAGCTGGAGAAGCAGAGCAGCACCAGCAGCGTGCGGATGAAGATGTCGCGGTTGAGCGCGAACAGCCGGACCAGCCGGTCGCGGTCGAGCAGGCGCGCGCGATCGACGTTCCCGTCCATCTCGCGGATCGCCCGCCAGGCGAGCGCAAGGCCCAGCATCGCGCCGGCCGTCTCCGCGATCGCGGTCGCCGCGGCGACGCCGGCGACCGTCATGCCGAGGCCGAAGACGAAGAAAAGGTCGAGGAGGAGGTTGACGAGGTTGATGAAGACCTGGAGCAGGAGCCCGGTCCGCGCCTGCGATTGCCCGAGGAACCAGCCGAGCAGGACGAAGTTGCAGAGCACGCCCGGCGCGCCCCAGATGCGGATCGCGACGTAGGTCTCGGCGTTCCCGATGATCTCGGGCGAGGCATGGAGCACCTGGAAGGCGATCCAGCGGATCGGCACCTGAAGCACGATCAGCGCCGCGCCGACGGCGCCCGCGATCATGAGTGCGCGATAGAGCGTCGCCTTGATCTCGACATTGTCCCTGGCGCCTGCTGCCTGCGCGACCGGGCCGGTGGTCCCGGTCCGAAGGAAGCCGAAGCTCCAGTAGATCATGCTGAAGACGACGGCGCCGAGCGCCGCCGCCGCCAGGAACTGCGGGTCTGGCAGGTGGCCGAGCACGGCCGTGTCGACCGCGCCGACCAGCGGCACGGTGACGTTGGCCGCGATCAGCGGCCAGGCGAGCTCGAACGCGCGGCGCCGGGCCGCGCGGCTTCCGAACCGCATTACCGGTTGGCCAGGTCGACGAGCACTTCGGTCAGCACGCGGGCGCCGGAGGCGGTGACCGCGATGGTGTGCTCGAAGTGCGCGCT
>CAZZLX010000614.1:0-2785 GCA_964655235.1 uncultured Rhizobium sp. | reverse complement strand
CGCCTGGCGAGGTCGGGACCGAGCGCGTCGATCTCCTCCTTCACCGTCGACACCCGCTCGTCCAGCGAGAACAGCGGGCCCTTGCCGGCGTTGCGCGCGCATCCGACGATCAGGTGATCGCAGATCGACGTCGCCCGCCGGATGATGTCCATGTGTCCGTCGGTCACCGGATCGAAGGTGCCGGGATAGACGCCGATCCGTCGGCTCATTTGCTTCCCCCCTCGCCCATCTCGCCGGCCCCTTCCGGCGGAACGTCCCCGTTCTCGTCGCCGCCGTTCTCATCGCCGGTCGCCGGCAGATGGCTGACGGAGACGACACGCTCTCCGGTGTCGACGCGAAACAGGGTGACGCCCTGGGTCTTGCGCCCGGCGATGCGGATGTCGTCGACCGAGGTGCGGATGAGCTGGCCGCGGTCGGTGACCAGCATGATCTGGTCGGTCGGCCCGACCGGGAAGGTCTCGACCACCGGACCGGTCTTGTCAGTGATGTCCATGTTCGCGATGCCCGAACCGCCGCGCCCGGTGATCCGATACTCGTAGGCGGAGCTCCGCTTGCCGAAGCCGTTCTCGGAGACGGTGAGCAGGAACTCCTCCGCCGCCGAGAGCTCCACGATGCGCTGTTCCGATAGCGCCACCTGGGCCGCGGCCTTGGTCTCGGGATCGTCGCTGACCGCCTCGACCGCGCCGTCGGTGCCGCGCCTGAGCAGCGCCGCGTGGCGGAGATAGGCCGCGCGCTCCTCGACCGAGGAGTCGACGTGGCGGAGCATCGAGAGCGAGATCACCTCGTCGCCGTCGGCGAGGCGGATGCCGCGCACGCCGGTCGAGTTGCGCGACGCGAAGACGCGCACGTCCTCGAGCGAGAAGCGGATGCACTTGCCGAGCCGGGTCGCCAGCAGCACGTCCTGGTCGTCGCGCGCCGGCTGCACGCCGATCAGGCGCTCGTTGCCCTCGTCGGCCAGCTTCATCGCGATCTTGCCGTTGACCTTGATCGAGGTGAACTCGGTGAGCGCGTTGCGCCGCACGTCGCCCATCGAGGTCGCGAACACCACCGTCATCTTCTCCCAGCTCTCGGGATCGGACGGCAGCGGCATCACGGTCGAGATCTTCTCGCCCGCGGCCAGCGGCAGGATGTTGACCATCGCCTTGCCGCGCGACTGCGGCGTGCCGACCGGCAGCTTGTAGACCTTGAGCTGGAATACCATGCCGCGCGAGGTGAAGAACAGCACCGGCGTGTGCGTGTTGGCGACGAAGATCTGGCTGACGAAATCCTCGTCGCGCGTCTGCATGCCGGAGCGGCCGCGGCCGCCGCGGCGCTGGGCGCGATACGTCGAAAGCGGCACGCGCTTGATGTATCCGGCGTGGCTCACGGTGATGACCATGTCCTCGCGCTGGATCAGGTCCTCGATGTCCTGGTCGCTGGCCGCGTCCTCGAGCGTGGTGCGGCGCGGCCCGGCGAACAGGGTCTTCACCGTCCGGAGCTCGTCCTTGAGGATCGTCATCACCCGCTCGCGGGATGCCAGGATATCCAGGTAGTCCGCGATCTTGTCGGTGATCTCCTTGAGCTCGGCCTGGATCTTCTCTCGCTCGAGGCCGGTCAGGCGGTGGAGGCGAAGCTCGAGGATGGCGTCGGCCTGGCGCTCGGACAGCTTGTAGGTGCCGTCCTCGGCCAGCTTGTAGTTGGGGTCGTCGACCAGCGCGATGTAGGGCGCCATGTCGGCGGCCGGCCAGGCCCGCTCCATCAATCCCGCCTTCGCCGTCGCCGGATCGGCCGACGAGCGGATCAGGTTGATGACCTCGTCGAGGTTGGCGACCGCGATGGCGAGGCCCACCGATCGGTGCGCCCGCTCGCGCGCCTTGCCGAGCTCGAAGACCGTGCGGCGGGTGATGACCTGCTCGCGGAAGCGGATGAACGCCTCCAGCACGTCCTTGAGGCCCATCAGCTCCGGCCGGCCGCCGTTCAGCGCCAGCATGTTGATGCCGAAGCTCGTCTGCAGCGGCGTGAACTTGTAGAGCTGGTTCAGGACCACGTCCGACATCGCGTCGCGCTTGAGCTCGACGACGATGCGGACGCCGTGGCGGTCGGACTCGTCGCGAAGCTCGGCGATGCCGTCGATCAGGCCTTCCTTGACCGTCTCGGCGATGCGCTCGATCAGGCGTGCCTTGTTCTGCTGGAACGGCACCTCGGTGATGACGATCGCCTCGCGGTCCTTGCGGATCTCCTCGACCGTGGCGCGCCCGCGCATCTGGATCGAGCCGCGGCCGGTCTTGTAGGCCTCGATGATGCCGTAGCGGCCCATGACGATGCCGCCGGTCGGGAAGTCAGGCCCCGGCACATGGACCATCAGTTCCTCGACGGTCATATCCGGGTTGTCGGCGAGCGCCACCGTGGCGTCGATGACCTCGCCGAGATTGTGCGGCGGGATGTTGGTCGCCATGCCGACGGCGATGCCGCCGGCGCCGTTGACCAGCAGGTTCGGGAACTCGGCCGGAAGGACCGTCGGTTCCTTGTCCTGATCGTCGTAGTTCGGCTGGAAGTCGACGGTGTCGGAGTCGATGTCGCGCAGCAGCGCCTCTGACGCGCGCGCGAGCCTCGCCTCGGTGTATCGCATGGCGGCGGGCGGATCGCCGTCCATCGAGCCGAAATTGCCCTGCCCCTGGATGAGCGGCAGGCTCATCGAGAAGTCCTGCGCCATGCGGACCATGGCGTCGTAGATCGAGGCGTCGCCGTGCGGGTGGTACTTGCCCATCACGTCGCCGACGATGCGCGCGCTCTTGCGGGCGACCTT
>CAZZLX010000613.1:0-2800 GCA_964655235.1 uncultured Rhizobium sp. | reverse complement strand
CGCAGGTCCGATGCCTCGTCGAGCAGGCCATGCTCCCCCGGCTCGTCAGGCTCCGTGGCGAAGAAGTCCGCGAAGTTGTGCAACGTCCCCAAGGCATGGGTCGTCAGCCAAGCACAACGCAGGCCCTCGACGACCAGCGCGTGGGACGCCTCCGAACCCTCCGGGAGGGCCCTGCCGGGGCGCGACCGCACGGCCCTGGGCGTCCTGCCCGGGCCGGTATTTCACGTCCGGTGACGGCGTGTGGATCGTCAGGTTGCGGCACTCGGACTCGGCGATCGTCACCTGCGGCGACTGGGCCGAAACCTGAGCGAGAGCCGGCACTGCCACGAGCAGCCCGGCAAGGGCGGCGATGAGGCGCATGACCATGAGTCTAGTCGGGTAGATGCCCCCTGGCGAGAGCCTGTCGAAGGCCATAGCGTGCGACATCGATCGGAGGACCTGATGACTGGCAGCGCCCCAAACATCTACCCCTGCCTTCGCTACAAGGACGCCAAAATGGCGATCACCTGGCTAGAGATGGCGTTCGGCTTCAAGCCTCACGCCGTCTACGACGCGCCGGACGGGTTGGTAGCCCATGCCCAGATGAGCCACGGCGCCGGGGTGATCATGCTGGGCTCGGCCAAGGACGACTTCATCGCCAAGGCCGGCGTCGGCATCCAATGCATCTACGTCGCGGTATCCGATCCCGACGCGCATCACGCACGGGCGAAGGCCGCCGGTGCCAGGATCGTTCGCAAGCTCAATGACACCGACTACGGCTCGCGCGAGTATTGCGCCCTCGACATCGAGGGACATTTCTGGAGCTTCGGCACCTATTGGCCGAAGCTGACGGACTAGGGACGGAGCGCCCTCTCCAGGAAGGGCAGGCTCGTGTCCATGCGGTAGTCGATTGAGGAGTGGTTATCCGGAAACTCCTCGTAGGTGTGCGCCACGTTGTTGCGGACCAGGAGCCGGCTCATTCGCCGCGCGCCGTAGTGCAGGTGATACTGGTCCTCGACGCCGCAATCGATGAACAGCCCCTTGAGCTTCTTCAGCTCATCTGTCCGCGTCTGGGCCAGCACCAGCGGGTCCCAGCGTGTCCACCGCGCCCAGCGGTCAGGAATGAGCTCGCAGGTCTCGAGATCGACCGGCAGTCGGATCGACAGGAACTGGCGCGGGTCGGGATCGTAGGTCGCCGCCATCGCCAGGATCATCAGCGCGTGCGTCTCCCTGTCGGAGGTCTTCTTCTGCGCCTCGAAGTGCCGGATGAAAGCCTCTATCGATCGGCCATGGCGTGCCAGCACGTTCAAGGTCGCGGGCATGTCCTGGAGATAGATCAGCTCGAAGGCCATATCGCCGGAGTGGCAGGCGATCGCGCTCCAGAAGTCGGCATGTAGCATGCCGTGAACGATCGCGCCGTAGCCGCCGGATGACTTGCCGAAGACGCCTCGCCTTCCCTGCCCGCCGCAGCCGAAGGTCGACTCGACCTGCGGCACCACTTCCTCGATCAGAAAATCGGCATAGGCACCCATGCCGGCCGAGTTGATGTACTGATTTCCGCCGAGGCGCGTGTAGCAGTCCGGAAAGGCGATGGCGACCGGCCCCATCGCACCGGTGGCGATCAGCCGGTCGAGACGTTCAGGCACGTTCTCCGTGAAGGCGCGCCAGTTGGTGTGGCCGAGGCCGGATCCAGTGAACCCGGCGAGGTCGACCAGCAACGGAACCTTGGTCCAAGGCTTGTAGCCCGGCGGCAGGTAGACATCGACAGAACGCTGATGAGGGTCACCAAGCGGATTGCCGCGCAGCGCCTGGGAGTCGACCGTGATCCGTCGCACCTCGCCTTTCGGCTGATCCCAGGTCCGGCGGGTCATTGGCGGCGCGCGAAGTCGATCACGGCGTCGATGAGCTTCGACAGATCCGCTCGCAGCTTCTCGAAGCCCGGGCTGCGTGTGATCATCGCCTCGTCCATGTACAGGCCGCGGTTGATCTCAATCTGCAGCGCATGCCGGCCGGCAGCCGGATCGGAATAGCGCATGATCAGCTCGAGACCCTTATAGGGGTTATTGATCGCGACCGAGTAACCCAAGTCGGTGAGCACGTCGCGCACCAGTGTCACGAACCTCGGATCGCAGGTCTTGCCGTCGCGGTCACCGAGCACGAAGTCCGGTCGTCGCGCGCCGGGATCAGTCGCCATCGCGTTGCCGACCGACTTCATCGAGTGGCAGTTGATGTGCCAGACCTTGCCGAAGCGGCGATGCAGCTCGTCATAGGCGCCGCCGACGGCCTGGTGATAGGGCCGGTAGAAGCGGTCGATCCGCGCCCTGACCTCCGCCACCGTCAGGCGCTTGCCGTGCACGGGCACGCCCGGCGTGGCGAGGCGGCGGATCAGGCCGAGGCCGAGCCGGCTCTTCTCGGTCGGCTGCAGCGGCTCCGGCCAGGTCTCGGACAACAGGTTGGGATCGATGTCGGTCGCCGCCCGGTTGGGATCGATATATACCCTGGGGAAATGCGCCTCGATCAGGATGGCACCCCTCTCCGGCCCGCCGCCGAACAGCTCGTGGACGAAGGCGTCCTCGCCGGTCTTCAGCAGCTCCATCGGCGCGACCGGCTGGAACTCGTCGGGATAGACGACGCCGCTGTGGGGCGAGTCTAGCAGGACCGGGACCGGTGTTCCCGCCGGATCGTGTCGCGTCAGCACGCCCGGGATGTGCATGGGATCAGCCGTCGTTCAGATGACAAGCGGCGAGCCGGCCGGGCGCGATCTCCTTCAGCGCCGGGACTTCGGCCTTGCAGCGATCGAAGGCATGCGGGCAGCGCGGAT
>CAZZLX010000612.1:0-2800 GCA_964655235.1 uncultured Rhizobium sp. | reverse complement strand
CGACCTTGTCGGAAGCGACGTCGATGACGCCGACCAGCACGTCCTTGCCTTCGAGGAGCTGCATCAGGTCCGGCGGCACGCGCGAATGGGTGCATTCGAGCGAGACCTGCTTGATCTTGCTCTTGGCCAGCGCGGGGAAGAAGGACTCGTACTGGCGCCACTCGCTGCCGAGCGTCTTCTTCCAGTCGATGTTCTGCTTGATGCCGTAGCCGTAGCAGATGTGGACGCAGGTCGTGCAGGTGAGGCCCTCGGTCGCCCGATGCAGGCACTCGATGCCCCAGGTCGAGGCCTCCTCGGTGAAGGCGTTGAAGGCCGGCTCGTCGAACTGGATCACGTCGACGCCGTCGGCCTCGAGCGCGCGCGCCTCCTGGTTCAGGAGCTCGGCAAAGGCCATCGCCATCTTCTCGCGGTTGCCGTAGTAGCGGTCGGCGACGGTGTCGACGATCGTCATCGGTCCCGGCAGCGTGAACTTGAGCTTCTTCGTCGTGTGCGCGCGGGCGAGCTTGGCTTCGGTCGCGTGCGCGCGCCCCTTCATCGTCAGCTTGTCGCGCACCTGCGGCACCATCGCCGCGTAGCGGTTGTTGCGGATGCCCATCTCGACCTTGTTCTGGCGGTCGATGCCGTCGACGAACTCGAGGAACCCGTGGACGAAATGCTGGCGGGACTGTTCCCCGTCCGAAACGATGTCGAGCCCGGCATCCTCCTGGGCCTTGAGCCACAGGAGCGTCGCGTCGCGCTTGGCAAGATCGAGGTCCCGACCCTCGGCCTTCCATTGCGGCCACAGCTTGTTGGTCTCGGCCAGCCAGAACGGCTTCGGCAGGCTGCCTGCGAGCGTCGCGTCGAACATTTCGTTCCTCCCTGACGGCTTATTGGCTCCGTTTATAGCCGGTGCGGGCCGGGCTCTCCAAACCCCAGCCGGCAAAATGCGGTACCTGGGAACGTACGCGCGTCTCCGGCCTTTCTTGAAGACGCCGGAAAGAGGAGCCCAATCATGACCATCAAGCACATCCTGGTCGCCGTCTCCGGCGGCGAGGGCGATCGCGGCCGCATTGCAGAGGCGGTGGCGCTGGCGCAGCGTCACGGCGCGCAGATCGCGGCTCTCCACGTCAAGCCGATGCTGGGCACTTACGCCATCGGGCCGAGCGGCGAGATGCCGATCGCGCTGATCGAGGCCCAGCAGCGCGAGACCGAGGAGCGCGCCCGCGCCGTCGAGGCGATGGTGCGGAGCGAGGCAGCGAAGGCCGGCATGGCGATCGAGTGGTATGCCGAGGAAGGCAACGAAGCGAGCCACGCCGGCGTCCGCGCCCGCTATTCCGACCTCGTCATCGCCGCGCCTGATCTCGCCCACGACCTGGTGTTCACCTCGGCGACGCCCGTGCTGGCCTTTCCCGACGCCGCCACCCCGGCGGTGCCGCGCCGTGCGCTGATCGCCTGGAACGGCAGCCGCGAGGCGACGCATGCGGTGCGCGACGCGCTGCCGCTGATGGAGGGCACCGAGCCGGTCGTTCTGGTGGTCGATCCCCCGGACGGCAGGCCGATCGGCGCCGACCTCGCCCGCACGCTGGGCCGCCACGGCCTCAAGGTCGAGGTCCACGAGCGCCATTCCGACAAGCGCAACGTCGGCGACATGCTGCTGGAGGAGGCGCATACCGTCGGCGCCGACCTGCTGGTCATGGGCGCCTACGGTCATTCGCGGTTCCGCGAATGGGTGCTGGGCGGCGCCACCGAGACCGCGCTCAAGGACGCGAAGATTCCCGTCCTGCTCTCACATTAAGAGAGAGCGCACCGTCTCCCGGAGCGCCGGCACGACCCAGCGCTCGAACCACGGATTGCGCCTGAGCCAGAGCAGGTTGCGCGGGCTCGGGTGCGGAATCGGCCAGAACGCCGGCAGATACTCTTCGTAGGCCTCGGCAGTCGCCGCGAGCGTGTCTTTTCGGCGGTCGCCGAGATGGTGCGCCTGCGCGTACTGCCCGACCAATAGGGTCAGCGCGATCTTCGGCATGTGGCCGCGCACCTTCGCCGCCCAGGCCGGCGCGCATTCGGGACGCGGCGGCAGATCGCCGCCCCTGCCCTTCCCCGGATAGCAAAAGCCCTGCGGCACCAAGGCGATCCTGTCTCGGTCGTAGAACTCGTCGCGACCGATGCCGAGCCAGTCGCGCAGGCGATCGCCGGACGGATCGTTGAACGGGATGCCGGTCGCGTGGACCCGGGTGCCGGGCGCCTGCCCGATGATCAGGATCCGCGCCTTGCTTCCTGCCTGCAGCGTCGGGCGCGGGCCGAGCGGCAGATGATCCGCGCAGATCCGGCAGGCGCGGATCTCCGCCAGCAGGCGGTCGAGCGCCGCCGTCATCTCTTCAGAAGGTCATCCACGAAGGCGGGGACCACCTGGCTCGCCGGCCCGTGGATCGCGTGGGTGAAGAGGCTGGCGCCTTCGGAGGGCTCGAGGTTCAGCTCCACCGACGGCGTGCCGCGCGCCCGGGTCTCGGACACGAATCCGGCGGCCGGATACACGTGGCCCGAGGTACCAATAGAGACGAACAGCCCGGCGCGAGCCAACGCCTCGCCGATCCGGTCCATCTCCAGGGGCATCTCGCCGAACCAGACGACGTGGGGCCGCAGGCCCGCGGCACGCCCGCAGACCTCGCAGCGGATGTCGCGCGACAGGTCCTCGTGCCAGACCATGATCGAGCGGCAGTGATCGCACTCGGCCTTGAGCAGCTCGCCGTGCATATGGATCAGGTTCCTGGTGCCGGCGCGCTCGTGCAGGTCGTCGATGTTCTGGGTCACCACCAGCACCTCG
>CAZZLX010000611.1:0-2804 GCA_964655235.1 uncultured Rhizobium sp. | reverse complement strand
GCTGCCGGAAGCGGCGCTCAAGGTGAAGCGCCGGATCAAGAAGGCCCAGGCCGCCAAGGCCGCCTGAGACTCTGCTTTCGTCTTAGTGAAAAGGGCGCCTCCGGGCGCCCTTCTCGTTTTTACGGCTTATGTGCCGCGTATTTCTCGATCGCCTGCGCCAGCGTCTGGTCGATCTGCGCGCCGAGCGGCCCGCCATCGCCCTTGATGCCGTTCTTCACCACCACGGTCATCACGTCGACATGCGCCTTGATCAGCGCGAGCTGACGCTCAGTCGGGCTGGTGAGGCCGTCGGTGAACTTGAACAGCGATCCGGCGAACTTGGTCAGCAGCGGATAGCCGAAGGTGGCGCCTTCACCGCGGATCTCGTGGACGATCAGGTTGATGCCCGTGATCGCCTCGGCCTGATGCGCCGGATCGGAAACCGCCTGGTTGGCCAAGCCGACCAGCTTCTCGAGATCTGCCTTCACGCGCTCCGGATACGCAGCGCCGACCTCGGCGATCCGGTCCTCGGCCTTCTTCAGCAGCGACTCGTCGATCTTGCCGGGAACGCCAGGTCGCCCGCCCAGGCGCTCCAGCATCGTGTTGCGCGGCCGGATCAGCATCGGCTTGTCGGACATGAACCCCAGGCCCCCCTCAGGTCGGCGACTGCTTGCGCCGATCGGGGAAGTTTATAGGAATGCTCTTCCGCCGTCTGTCCGGTCCGAAATAGGTCGGGCAGGAGACGAAGGGGCGCGGGTTCTCGATCACCGACAGCAGCCGGCGCACCAGATTGTGAACCGAGACCGGCTTCGCCAGCACTTCGTTGGCGCCGGCGTCGCGGGCCGCCATCACGCGGGCATGGTCGGAGTAGGCCGTCAGCATGATGAACGGCATGAAGCGGATGCCGTCCGACTGGTGATTGCGGATCCACTTCAGAAAATCGATTCCCGAGATCGGCTCCATGCGCCAGTCGGAGATCACGATGTCGACGGCCGGCGCGCCCGACATCTGCGAAGGGGCTACCGAATCCAGCAGATCCATCGATTTCTTGGCGTCGGTGTGGATCGTGATCTTGCCGACGCCGAGCTCTTTCAGGATCGATCCGAGCAGGTCGGCCATCGGCTTGGCGTCGTCGACCAGAAGGATCGAGAGAGCCTTGAAGTTATAGGTGTTGCCGGCCATCGCGCCTGTCCGTCCCGATCCGCGTCAGGCCCGGAGGATTTGGGCGGCGCGGAAGAGAGCCCAGCCGCCGAAGCAGAGGATCGCCACCGCCGCCACCTGGTTGATCCGGACGAGGGTGCGGTCGGAGAGGGCATGACGGATCGCGCTGACTGTCCCCGAGAGGCCGAGCCACCATGTGGCGGAGCCCAGGAACACGCCTGCCACCAGCACGGCCGCCGCCTCGAAGCCGGTCGCACCGGCGCCGAGCGCGGCGAAGACCGCGATGAAGGAAAGCACAGTCATCGGGTTGGCGATGGTCATGCCGAAGGTCGAGATGAAGGCTCCAAGGAGCCCGACCCCGCTGCCACGGACGTCACCGGCAGGAGGAGGGGCGGAAATTGCGCGCCATCCTAGCAGCAGAAGAATGACACCGCCGACAAGACTGAGAACACCCTCCCAACGGTGGAGGAAGCTCATGACCGAGGCGACGCCGAAGGCGGCGATTGCGCCGAACACCGTGTCCGCGGCCGCCGCGCCGAGGCCGGAGGCGAGGCCGGATCCGAAGCCGTCGACGAGGGTCCGCCGGATGCAGAGGACGTTGATCGGACCCACCGGGGCCGCGATCGCGAAGCCGCTCAAAGCACCTTGGATGAGAAGCTCGACCGGCAACCGAAAGCCTCCGGTTCGTCCGGGGCGAGCAATATCAGATGGTTCGCACGGACGCCAGGATTACCAATCTGTTAGCTCGATGTTCGAGCCTTTGCCCCGCGTGATTTTGGCGCGGCCGGGTTCTGTTGCGCACCCCCAGACCATATGCTAGACACCGGCCGCTGCGACGCCCTTCGGGCAGCGCGGCGGCGCGGGGGTTTTCTCGGATTTCTCGGGCCCCTCTGGGCCTCGTTCCACCAAGCGGAAGCGGAGACGCAAACCGGTGGCCACTCAGACCACGGGCTTGATCGCCGAGCGTTATGCGTCGGCCCTCTACGAGCTGGCCGACGAGGCCAAGGCTCTCGATCAGGTTGCTGCCGATCTCAAGGCGATCAGGGCCATGATGGCTTCGTCCGCCGATCTCATGCGCCTGATCCGGAGCCCGGTCCTCGGCCGCTCCGAGCAGGCCAAGGCGGTCAGCGCACTCGCCGACAAGGCGGGCTTCAACGCCTTGACCGGTCGCTTCCTGGGCACGCTGGCGAGCAATCGCCGGCTGTTCGCTCTCGCGTCGGTGATCGAAGCGTTCCTGGCCGAGCTCGCGCGCCGTCGCGGCGAGGCCACCGCCGACGTCACCTCCGCCATTGCTCTCACTCCCGCCCAGACGCAGGCGCTCGAAGAAGCGCTCAAGTCGGTGGTCGGCTCGAAGGTGTCTGTCGACCTCAAGGTCGACAAGTCGCTGATCGGCGGCCTCGTCGTCCGGGTGGGTTCTCGCATGATCGATACTTCGCTCGCGACCAAGCTCCGTCGCCTGCGTCTTGCCATGAAAGGGGTTGGCTGATGGAACTCCGTGCAGCCGAGATTTCGTCGATCCTCAAGCAGCAGATCGCCAACTTCGGCGCGGAAGCCGAAGTCGCCGAGGTCGGCACCGTGCTCTCCGTCGGTGACGGCATCGCGCGCGTCCACGGCCTCGACAAGGTCCAGGCCGGCGAGATGGTGGAGTTCCCGGGCGGCATCCG
>CAZZLX010000610.1:0-2808 GCA_964655235.1 uncultured Rhizobium sp. | reverse complement strand
CTGAAGGCTTCGTCCCCTTCGTCTAGAGGCCCAGGACACCGCCCTCTCACGGCGGCAACAGGGGTTCGAATCCCCTAGGGGACGCCATCAGATTCGGAATCATTGCAATGCCTTACGCGGCGGCTCGCCGCGGTGGAGACCACGATCTCCACATCCCCGGCCACATCGAGAACCGCGCGCAGACAGCGACTCATATTCGAACCTCACGGGGCGTCGGGTTTGGTGTCGCCGGCTGCCGGTCGCCCTCGCGCACCGCCTCGGCCGCACAGGGATTGTGCGAGCCCTTCCACCATCCACCCGAGCTGGCGCTCAGCCCGCGGCGCCATGCCGGATGGCGAGCAGCTCCTCATCGAGGTTGCGAACAATCCTGCTGCTGCTCTCGATCCTCAAGTAGCAGGTGATCGAAGCGGCGAACGGCCGCCAGGCTATCGAGATCCTCGGGCGCGGAGATCCGCGACGTCCTGAGGTCGGGCAAGGGGCGTGAGCCCGGTTGACTTGCCGGGCGGGGGTGCTTCAATCGAACGAGGCGAGGCAAGGGGGGGCGTTGCGATGATCGCCAAGAAGCCTCCGTCCACCGTTCTGTCGGCGATGGCGCGGTTGAACGATCGGCTGGCCGAGCAGGATAGCGACGCGCAATCGGCCGCGCGGCACCGCGAGCAGGCCGAACGCCATCGTCGCGACGCGGCGGAAGCGGCAGTTGCGGACTGGCCGGAGGCCTTCCGGGTCCAAATGGAAGCTGCCCTTCACGATCAGGCGCAGCTCCTGGATGAGACCCAGAAGATGATGGCGGCATGGACCAAGCGCCGCCAGGACGCGATGGAATCCGGATTCCGCACCCTGCAGAAGCTGTCGGCCTCCCGCGACGTGGCGGAGTTGGCGGCGGCCTACAACGAGTGGCTCAGCAGCAGCATGGGCCGGATCATGGCGGACATGACGGCGGCACAGGAAGGCGCGATGCGTCTCGTCAATCTCGGCCAGTCGACGATGGCGGCAATGTCGGCGAATGGCCCGGCCGCGCCCGAACCGGGCGTGCGCGGCAAGGGACCCCGGACGGGATGACGGCCGGACGCATTTTCCTTCTCATCGACGACGACCGGTTCTTCGCCAAGCTGACGGCGACAATGCTGGCCCCGTGCGAGGTGGTGATCGCGAAGAATGGTGCCGAAGGGCTCGCCTTCATGAAGGCGCGGCGGTTTGATCTCCTGATCACGGACCTGCTGATGCCCGAGAAGGATGGGATCGAGACGATCCTCGAGATCCGTCGCGCGGATGCACGACTCCCGATCCTCGCGATCTCTGGCGGAGGGCCGGTACGGCGCCCGCAGCGACCTTCTGGGCATGGCCCGAAAGCTCGGCGCCAACGGCGCGCTCGAGAAGCCGTTCTCGAAGGAGGAGCTTCTGGCCGCTGTGGATCGGTGCCTGGCGCCGGCCGGTTGAAGGGACACCGGTACAGGTCTACGCTTCGACCAGTCTTCGGCGGAGCGACCAGATGACTTTGCGCATGGCGGGACCTCTTCCCGGTGCCGGCTTCGGTGGCCGGGTCGATCACGGGGGCGGCGCGGAGGAGATCGTCGCGGCGGCGGAGTCCGATCCGGCGGTGCTGCCGAAGGCGCTGGCTGCGGCCGATGGCCTGCTGCTGATCAAGGGAATGGACGCGATCGCGTCGTCGCCTGATCTGCTGCTGCGCCTGAGCCAGATTTTTGGACCGGAGATCGAGGACTACCGCAGCAACCTGACGCCGCTGCACATGGTCCATACGGAGGTCCCGGAGATCTTGATCGTCTCGAACGTTCCGCCGGTCAGCCGGATGCCGCCGGCATTGCCCGACCCGCCGCTGACGGCGGACGGCAAGCTGCCGGTCCAGTTCCCGCATCGCCGCGGCTGGCATACCGATCAAAGCTATCGCCGGCCGCCGCCGGACGTTTCCCTGTTCTTTGCCGTGACGCCCGTGCCGAAGGGGCAAGGACAGACCCTGTTCGCCAACTGCGCTGCAGCCTACGACGCGCTGACGCCCGCTCTGAAGGCGAAGGTCGAGAGGCTCGACGGCCTGCACACCAAGGGGCGTACCGGAAGATCCTACGATCAGGTGCGGAAGGGCGAACCGGTGCAGGCGCTTCGCCCGCACGAGCGCTCGCAGCGTCAGCCGGTCGTCCGCATCCATCCGGTAAATGGTCGTCGGTCCCTCTATCTCTGCGAATACGGCCAGATGGACTGGCTCGACGGTCCTTTCGTCGGCATGGAGCCTGGGCCGGACGGCGACGGCGCCAGGTTACTGCAGGAGCTGGTGAGCCACATCACCCAGCCGCGCTTCGTCTACGTCCATGAGTGGGACGCGGGAGACGTGCTGATCTGGGACAACCGCTGCCTGATGCACGCAGCGACCTGGTTCGACGCCGAGAAGCTCCAGCGCGTGATGTGGCGCACGACCGTCAGCGGCAATCCCGGCGCCGTCTACGCGGGCGAGCGCAAGAGCTGGATTCCGGTCGAGCCGGAGGCGGTTGCCGCCAACTAGCCCTTGGGCGGATAGAGCCCTTCCTCGCGGGCGCGCACGCGGATCATGGCGGCGATCATCGACAGCGTCGGCATCGGCACGCCCGCCGACTTGGCGAGCTCGAGCGGCACCGAATAGAGCGCGTCTATCTCCATCGAGCGGCCGGCCATGAGGTCCTGGAGGATGCTCGGGCGGTGCCCGAGCTTGGTGTTGACGCCGACCACGCGCTCGACATCGAAGTCGGGCGCGCAGCCCATCGCCTTGATCAGCGCCTGGGCCTCCGCCGTTTCCGCGCTGCGGTACGCGATCAGTCCCTG
>CAZZLX010000609.1:0-2809 GCA_964655235.1 uncultured Rhizobium sp. | reverse complement strand
TGGCGCCGGACTGGGCGCTGATCCCGATGATCGTGCTCTCGACCATGGCGGCGGTCATCGCCTCGCAGGCGGTCATCTCGGGCGCCTTCTCGGTGACGCAGCAGGCGATCCAGCTGGGCCTGCTGCCGCGCATGCGGATCTCGCATACCTCGTCGTCGGAGATCGGCCAGATCTACATCCCGTTCGTGAACTGGATCCTTGCCGTCTTCGTCGTGATCCTGGTGCTGGGCTTCGGCTCGACCACGAACCTCGCCGCCGCCTATGGCATCGCCGTGACCGGCACGATGACGATCGACACGCTGCTGGCGTTCCTCTTCGCGCGCCGCGTGGCGAAGTGGTCGCTCGCCGCCTCGATCGGCCTGTTCGGCGCGTTCCTGGTCGTCGACCTCGCCTATCTCGGCGCCAACCTCGTGAAGATTCCGGACGGCGGCTGGTTCCCGCTCGGCATCGGCCTCGCCTTCTTCGTCCTGCTGACGACCTGGAAGCGCGGCCGCCAGCTTCTTTTCGCCAGGCTGCGCGAGGACACGATCCCGATGGACGTGTTCCTCCGGTCGAGCAAGAAGTCGGTGCACCGCGTCTCGGGCACCGCGATCTACATGACCGGATCGGTCGACACCGTGCCGCACGCCCTGCTTCACAACCTGAAGCACAACAAGGTACTGCACGAACGCAACATCATGCTGACGGTGGTGACCGCCGACGTGCCTACATGGCCGGACGGCGAGCGGCTGGAAATCAAGGAGATGGGATCGGGCTTCTGGCGCGTGGTGGTGCATTTCGGCTTCATGGACATCGCCGACGTGCCGAACGCGCTCAAGCTGGGGGCAGCCAAGGGCCTGCCCATCGAGCTGTTCGAGACCTCGTTCTTCCTCAGCCGCGAGGCGATCAAGCCGTCGATCCGCCCGGGCATGCCGCTCTGGCGCGAGGCGCTGTTCGCCTGGATGTCGCGCAACGCGACCAGCGCGATGGATTTCTTCAAGCTTCCGCCCGACCGCGTCGTCGAGGTCGGCACCACGGTCGAGATCTAGCGGGGGAAACCCATGGTGACGGTGAAGGCGAGCGCGCTCGAGGAGTTCGTGCGCGACATCTTCGTCAAGGCCGGCTGCTCTCCTGCCGAGGGCGCGCGCGTCGGCAAGTACCTGGTGCAGGCGAACCTGACGGGCCACGACAGCCACGGCGTCGTCCGCGTGCCGCGCTACGTGCAGATGAAGAACGACGGTCTGATCGTCGCCGACCAGAAGGTCGAGGTTGCGGTGGAGACGCCGGTGCTCGCCGTCGTCGACGCGCACTATGCCTTCGGCCAGACCGCGGCGCCCCAGGCCGTGCAGATCGGCATCGACAAGTGCAAAGCCATGGGCCTTTCGGCGGTGGCGCTCCGCAACTCAGGGCACATCGGCCGGGTCGGCGACTGGGCCGAGATGGCGGCCGCGGCCGGACTCGTCTCCGTCCACTTCGTCAATGCCGCCGGCTCGATCCTGGTGGCACCCTACAACGCGACCGAGCGGCGCTTCTCGACCGCGCCCTACTGCGTCGGCGTGCCGCGTCCGGGCCAGTCGCCGCTGATCCTCGACTTCGCCACCTCGGTCGTCGCCGAGGGCAAGGTGCTGGTCGCGAGCAAGGGCGGCAAGAAAGTGCCGGACCACGCGTTGATCGGCCCGGACGGGAAGATGAGCAGCGACCCGCACATCCTCTACGGCGACTACGATTCCTCGCCCGGCCGCGACTACAAGCAGGGCGAGGGCGCGATCCGCGCCTTCGGCGACCACAAGGGCTCGGGCCTCGCGTTCATGTGTGAGGTGCTGGGCGGCGCGCTCACCGGCACCGGGGCCGCGACGCCAGGCCGCCGCTTCGCCAACGGCATGCTGTCGTTCTACGTCGATCCCAAGATCGTCGACCCGTCGAACTTCCTCTCCCCCGACCTCGCGCGCTTCGTCGACTGGGTCAAGACCGCGAAGCCGGTGCCGGGCGAGGAAGTGCTGGTGCCGGGCGAGCCCGAAGCCCGCATGCGTGCCGAGCGCCTCGCCAACGGCGTGCCCCTGCCCGACGAGATCTGGCAATCGCTGGTGACGACCGCGCGCCAGGTCGGATTGGACGAGCGGCGGATCCAGCAGGCCGGAATCTAGGCGCGCTACTTCTTCTCGAAGTCGATCTTCTCGTCGACCGGCAGGCCCTGAAGGAAGCGCCTCAGGCAGTCGAGGCCCATCTCGACGGCGCCCAGGCGCACCCATTCGCGGCCGCCGAGCAGGCGGGCATGACGCGTGACCGTCTCGGCCGAGGTCGAGATTGCGATCGCGATGGTGCCGCCGAGTTCGATGCGGTCGGTGCCTTCGTCGAGGTCGACCAGCACGGCGAGCGCGTGGCTGGCGCCGGCCCTCTCGCGGAACGCGTTCGCGATGTCGGCGGCGGCATCGACCGTTGCGGGGCCGCCCTTGGCCTCCAGCCCGACGCTGCTGCGCACCTGGGCGAGATCGCGCGAGACGATGCCGCGCTTGAACACGTCCTCGGCACCGGCGAGATGCGCGATGCGGGCGGCGACCTGCCCGCCGGTGAAGGTTTCGGCGATCGCCAGCGTGCGGCGGCGATCGGCCAGCGCCTTCAGCACAACGCCCTCGAGCGTCTGGTCGTCCTCGGCGAGGATGAAGTTGCCGACGCGCTTCCTGACCTCAGCCTCGACCGGAGCGAGCTTCTTCCGCACGTCGTCCATGTCGGAGCCACGGACCAGCAGCTTGGTCTCGAGCTGCGGATAGTGCGCGCGGAAGCCCAGCTTGATGCTGCCGGCGGGCGACATCTCCTCGATGCCGGTGAGCAG
>CAZZLX010000608.1:0-2812 GCA_964655235.1 uncultured Rhizobium sp. | reverse complement strand
CTCGGCGTCGTCGGCCCGGCGGCGCTCGGCGAGGAGGTGCAGAACAACTGGCACCGCTACGTGGCGCATGTTCCCGAGGCGCGCGGCTGGAGCAACCAGCTGCGCAACGAGCCCGGCGTCCTGCTCGTCTACGAGCGCCGCCGATCGATGCTGTCGGCACCAGTCTCGGAGCCGTCGCTGAAGTCTCTGCTCGGAAACGATCTCGGCATCGACGTACTGGGCAATGTCTCGGGCAGCGTGGGCAACGTGCTGACCTATGCCGGCGCCGGCGCCACCTTGCGTTTCGGCGACAACCTAGGAGTCGATTTCGGCCCCCCGCGGATCCAGCCGGCGCTTGCCGGATCCGACACCTTCTATCCGGTCGACGCCTTTGCTTGGTACGCCTTCGTCGGCGCCGAGATGCGGGCGGTCGCGCACAACATCTTCCTCGACGGCAACACCTTCAAGGACAGCCAGTCCGTGTCGAGGAAGCTCTTCGTCGCGGACCTGCAGGGCGGTCTTGTGTTCGTCTTCAGCCGCGTCCGGCTTTCCTATACGCAGACCATGCGGACGCGCGAGTTCGAGGGCCAGAAGCGCCCCGACTGGTTCGGCTCCCTCAGCGCCAGCGTCCGGTTCTAGCTCGCGCCAAGACCCTGAGAGGTCACGACTTTCTCACAGGGCGAAAGCCATCGGGTCTGTCACGGTGAGGGCGATCGCATGCTTCCACCGGGGGGAAGATGACCCTGTCTCAGCGACGCCTGGGTATGGCAGCCCTGATGGCCGCCTCGCTTCTTGGCGTGACTCCTGCCGTCGCCCAGCAGGGCGACCCGGAGGGCGTGTTCACGCTCGTCATCGAGAACGATCTTTTCTCGCGCGACAACGCCGACAAGCACTACTCCAACGGCTTCCGTGTCGGCTGGCTGTCGCCTGACAGCGGCGGGCCTCAAGGCCTGTGGGAACTCGGCGAGTACATTCCGCTGATCGACACGAGCGCGCGCCGGCGCATCGGCTTCGCGCTCGGCCACAATCTCTATACGCCGGAAAACAAGATCCGCACCGACCGCATCCTCAACGACCGGCCCTACGGCGCCTTCCTCTATGCCGGTCTCGCGTTCCAGTCACAGTCCGATCGCCGGCTCGACACGGTGGAACTCGATATCGGCGTCGTCGGCCCGGCCGCGCTCGGCGAGCCGATCCAGAACAACGTTCACCGGCTGATCGGTTCAGACGAGGCGCATGGCTGGGACAACCAGCTGCAGAACGAGCCTGGCATCGCGCTCGTGTTCGAGCGCAAGTGGCGCTATCTCGCGGAGACCTCCGGCGGCTATGGCCTCGACCTGATCCCGCATGTCGCCGGCAGCATCGGCAACGTCTTCACATACGGCGGCGCGGGTCTGACCTTCCGCCTCGGCGAAGACTTGTCGGTCGACTTCGGCCCGCCCCGCATTCGGCCAGCCTTGCCGGGCTCGGCGTCCTTCGACAAGCCGCTCGACCGGCTGGCTTGGTATCTCTTCGTTGGCGGCGAGGCGAGGGGCGTCGTCCGCGACATCTTCCTCGACGGCAACACGCTCGGCAGCGAGCAGTCGATTTCCAAGAAGCCGTTCGTCTTCGAGGCGCAGGCCGGATTGGCGGTCGTCATCCGCCAGACCCGTATCAGCTAGACCCAGATCTGGCGGTCCGAGGAGTTCTCAGGCCAGCGCAAGGGCGACTACTTCGGCTCGATCAGCATCTCGACCAAGTTTTAAACGGTATTATAGTACCGCATCCAGAATCCTTGCGGATTTCCGGCCTTTCTCGTTGACACCCGGTCGAAATCTGCAATATTCCGCGCTTTCCGGCCGGCTGCCTTCGGGTAGCCGGCCACCGTCTTTAAAGAGCGCGAGCGATGAAAACCTTTTCAGCGAAGCCCGCCGAGGCGCGTAAGGACAAGAAGTGGGTGCTTATCGACGCCGAGGGCGTCGTGCTCGGGCGCCTGGCCTCGATCCTGGCCATGCGTCTGCGCGGCAAGCATCTGCCGACCTACACGCCCCATGTCGACATGGGCGACAACGTCGTCGTCATCAATGCCGAGAAGGTGAAGCTCACCGGGCGCAAGATGACCGACAAGGTGTTCTACTATCACACCAACAATCCCGGCGGCATCAAGGGCCAGACCATGGCCCAGCGCCTCGGCAGCGAGCACCCCGAGCGGGTGATCTACAAGGCCGTCGAGCGCATGATGAACCGCGGCCCGCTCGGCCGCCGCCAGCTCGGCAACCTCAAGGTCTATGCCGGCAACGCCCATCCGCACGAGGCGCAGCAGCCCGCGAAGCTGGACGTCGTCGCGATGAACGCCAAGAACAAGAGGAGCGCCTGATAATGACCGGCCTCAAGGAACAGCTCCAGGGTCTCAAGGCCGACGCGGCCGCCGCTGCCGCGGTCGACGCGCAGCCGAAGCTTGACGCCAAGGGCCGCGCCTACGCGACCGGCCGCCGCAAGGACGCCGTCGCCCGCGTGTGGCTGAAGCCCGGCATCGGCCGCGTGGTCGTCAACGATCGCGACATCAAGGAATACTTCGCCCGCCCGGTGCTCCGGATGCTGCTGGCCCAGGTCTTCGAGACCGCCAACCGCACCGACCAGTACGACGTGTGGTGCACGGTGAAGGGCGGCGGGCTTTCGGGCCAGGCCGGCGCGGTCCGCCACGGCATCAGCCGCGCGCTCACCTACTACGAGCCTGGCCTCCGTCCGGTGCTGAAGCGCGGTGGCTTCCTCACCCGCGACAGCCGCGTCGTCGAGCGCAAGAAGTACGGCCGCGCCAAGGCGCGCCGCAGCTTCCAGTTCTCGAAGCGCTAAC
>CAZZLX010000607.1:0-2814 GCA_964655235.1 uncultured Rhizobium sp. | reverse complement strand
CGCCTGCGGCGTGATGGCCGGCTTCAGCCAGGGCGGCGGCGTCGGCCTCGCGCTCTCCAACTGGATGATCGAAGGCGAACCGGGCTTCGACGTCTGGGGCATGGACGTTTCGCGCTACGGCGAGTGGGCGACGATGGCCTACACCAACGCCAAGGTGCGCGAGAACTATTCTCGACGCTTCCGCATCCGCTTCCCGAACGAGGAGCTGCCGGCGGCGCGTCCGCTCCGCACCGTACCGATCCATCCGGAGCTCGTCGCCGAGAACGCCGTCTTCGGCGCCGCCTACGGTCTCGAATATCCGCTGTGGTTCGCGCCCAAGGGCACCCCGGCGGAGGAAACCGTCACCTATCGCCGCTCGAACGCCTTCCCGGTGGTCGCCTCCGAGTGCAAGGCGGTGCGCGCGGGCGTGGGATTGATGGAGACCTCGGGCTATGGCCGTTACGAGGTCAGCGGGCCGGACGCGGCGAGCTTCCTCGAAGGCCTGCTGGCCAATCGGATGCCCGAGGTCGGCCGCATCGTGCTGTCGCCGATGCTGGACACCAAGGGAAAGCTGATCGGTGACTTCACCGTCGGACGTCTCGCCAAGGACCGCTTCTTCATCGTCGGCTCAGGTCCCGCCGAGGCCTATCACCTGCGCTGGTTCGAAAGCCGAAGCCGGGGCAAGGCAGTCTCGGTCCGGCCGATGACCGGCGAGCTTTCGGGCCTCGCGATCGCCGGCCCGAAGTCGCGCGACCTGCTTCAGCGCCTCGTGCGCGAGGATCTGTCGACGGCTTCATTTCCATTCCTGTCGATCAAGAAGATGGCGATCGGCATGGTGCCGGCGATCGTCTCGCGCATCAGCTTCACCGGCGAGCTGGGATACGAGCTCTGGTGCGCGCCCGACCAGCAGCGGCTGTTGTGGAACACGCTGCGCGAGGCGGGCAAGGAATTCGGCCTGACGCTTTTCGGCACGCATGCGCTGTTGTCCCTTCGGATAGAGAAGGGCTTCGGCACCTGGGCGCGCGAATACCGGCCGATCTACGGCCCGGAGGAGGCAGGCATGCGCCGTTTTACCCGCCTGGACAACAAGGGCCCGTTCGTCGGCAGCGACGCGGCCAAGGCCGAGCGGCAGAGCGGCGGCGAACGCCATCTCGTGCTTTTCGATGTGGATGCCAGCGACGGCGATGCCTTCGGCGACGAGCCGATCTGGCACGCCGGCAAGGTCGTCGGCTGGGTGACCTCCGGGGGCTATGGCCACACGGTGGGGAAGTCGCTTGCGCTTGGCTACGTGCCGAAGGATCTCGCCGCCTCGACCTCGGGCTTCGAGATCGAGATCATCGGCGAGCGCCGGCCTGCCAGGATCCTGACGGAGCCGCCCCACGATCCGAGCGGCTCCCGGATGCGGGTCTAGACGATCCCGCGCTCCTTGATCTCCTGTTTGCGCTTGGCGACGTAGGCGTCGATCGCTTCCTTCTTGGCGATGTCGAGAGGGGGCTCGACATAGCTTTCAAGCAGCTTCTTCCAGACCGTGTTGGCGCGCTGGGTCGCCGTTTGCGCGCCGGCCTCTTCCCAGGACTGGAAGTTCCGCCAGTCGGCGATCAGGTGGCGGTGGAAGGCGTTCTCGTAGCGCGCCATCGTGTGGGCGGCGCCGAAGAAGTGGCCGCCCGGCGGCACTTCCTTGAGCGCATCGAAGGCGAGCGCGTCGTCGCTCAAGTCCATCGGCTTCAGCCATGCCGCCATCGCGTGCAGCGCCTCGGCGTCGACGATCACCTTCTCGAAGGAGGCGACGAGGCCGCCTTCGAGCCAGCCGGTGCCGTGGTGCATGAAATGCACGTGCGACATGATGCAGGCCCAGATCGACATCAGCGACTCGTGCGTCGACTGCGCGTCGACGCAGTTGGACGCGTTCACGTTGCTGGAGCGGTAGGGGAGGCCCCAGCGGCGCGCGATCTGGCCGCCGATGATGGTCGAGCGCACGTACTCAGGCGTGCCGAAGGCCGGCGCGCCTGACTTCATGTCGACGTTCGAGGTGAAGCCGCCGAAGATCACCGGCGTGCCCGGCTTCAGCAGCTGGATCAGGGCGATCACCGAAAGCGCCTCGGCGGTCTGCTGGGCCAGCGCGCCGGCGATGGTGACCGGGCTCATCGCGCCGGCCAGCGTGAACGGCGTCACGATGCAGGGCTGGCCGTAGTCGGTCATCGCCATGAGGCCGGCGATCATCTCCTTGTCGACGCGTCGCGGCGAGTTGACGTTGATGACCGTCATCAAGGTGGGTTCACGGTGCAGCTGCTCGGGCGTGATGCCGCGGGCGGCGCAGGCGATCTCGACCGCGTCCTGGATGCGCTCGCGGCCGATGCCGCGGGCGATGAAGGCGCGATCGGTGAGGAATGTATGCGCGCGGTAGAGGTCGAGGTGGCGGGAGTCGGCGGGGAGATCGAGCGCCTCGGTCAGAGTGCCGCCGGCGTGGTGCACGCAGGTCAGCATCTGGTTCAGCTTGATGAGGTTGACGACGTCCTCGTAGGAGCCGGGACGACGGCCGCGGTCGAGGTCGGACACGTTAGGCGGGCTGCCGACCGGACCGACGTTGATCGTGTTGTCGCCGATGACGAGGTTCCGCTCGGGATTGCGGGCAAAGAGCCGGAACTGCCGCGGGGCCTTGGCGATGGTCTCGCGGATCATGCCGCGGTCGAAGCGGACGAGGTTGGTCGAGCGGTCGACCTTGCAGCCGGCCTTCTCGAAGGTGTCGAGTGCGGCCTCGTTAAGGAACTCGATGCCGAGCTCTTCGAGCACGCGGAGCGCGGTATCGTCGATGCGCCGGACGCCGTCCTCGTCGAG
>CAZZLX010000606.1:0-2817 GCA_964655235.1 uncultured Rhizobium sp. | reverse complement strand
CAGGCGGCGATGCACCGGTGGTGGCGGGCGAGTCCGGTGTCGCGGGCCTGGCTGGCCTGATGGCGGTCGCAGCCTCGGAAGAGATGCGCCGAAGCCTGGGACTCGATGGTGCGAGCCGCGTCCTCCTGTTCTCGACGGAAGGCGATACCGACCCCGCCCTCTACGCCAAGATCGTCGGCCGCGGCGCCGAATCCGTGCGCGGCTAGACGTCGCCGCTCGTCCTGCGTCATGCTCGGCGTTCCACTCTCCTCCTAACCGTTCCGGATCTCCCATGGCCCGCGTCTCGACCGACGAGCTGATCGCTCTCGAAGGCTTTTCGGCGCCCGCGTTCCTGCCTGATGGGTCGGCGCTCCTTTGCCTCGGTCCCGGCGACGGGGTGAACCAGGCCTGGGTCGTCCCGCTTGATGGCGGCGCGCCGAGGCGTCTCTCCTTCGTTCCCGGCGAGCGCTGCATGTCGGTGCGCGGATCGCCCGATGGCAAGCAGGCGATCCTCTCGATCGATGCCGGCGGCGACGAGCATGCCCAGCTCTGGCTGGTGCCGATGAAAGGGGGCGATGCGAAGCGGCTGGTCGACGCGCCCGAGACGATCCACACCTTCGGCACCTGGACGCCTGACGGCACCGCGATCGTCTATGCCGCCAACGGCCGCGACAGGGCGCGCTACGATCTCCACCGCATGACGCTCGCCACCGGCAAGGTCGAGACGCTCGCGGAGAAGGGCGAAACCTTTCAGACCTCCGGCGTCCAGCCCGGCGGCAGCCTGATCGTGTTGACCGAGGACCATTCGACCTTCAACATCGGCATCAGCCTGTTCGACCTGAAATCGCGCGAGCGCAAGCCGATCAAGCTCTCATCTCGCACCGTCAAGGCCAGCGGGTTTCGCTGGAGCAAGGATGGCAGCTGGATCTACTTCCTCGCCGACGGCGAGCGCGACTTCCTCGGCATCGGCCGCTACGAGGTCGCAAGCGGCAAGGTCGAGTGGCTGTACACGCCGGATGCCGATGTCGACGGCTTCGCGCTGGCGTCGGACGGCCGGCTCGCCGCCAACGTCAACCGCGACGGCTACAGCAAGCTCATGCTGCTCTCGCCGAGGGGCGAGCCGTTGCCGCTGTCGGTCGCGCCTGGCGGCGTGATCTCGGAGATGTCGTGGTCGCCCGACGGCAGGCGCCTAGCCTTCGCCTTCTCGACGCCGACCGCCGGCAGCCGCATCCGTCTCCTCGATGTCGCGGCCGGCACGGTGACGGCGCCGATGCCGGGCGAGACGGCCGGCCGCCTGGTCGGCACGCTGGTCGAGCCTGAATTGGTGAAGTTCGAGAGCTTCGACGGCGTCCCGCTGTCCGGCTTTCTCTATCGGCCGAAGGGAAATGCTCCGGCGCGGGGCTGGCCGGTCGTCATGTTCGTGCATGGCGGCCCCGAAGGTCAGACCAAGGCCAACTACCGCTTCGACCTGCATGTTCTGGTCGAGGCGGGCTACGTCGTCTTCGCCCCCAACGTCCGCGGCAGCACCGGCTATGGCCGTCGCTACGCCGGCCTCGACGACCGCGAGCGGCGGATGGACAGCGTTCGCGACCTCGGCATCTGCGGCGAATGGCTTAAGCGACAGCCCGGCTTCGATGCGAAGCGCATGGCGATCTGGGGCGAGAGCTACGGCGGCTTCATGGTGCTCTCGGCACTCGCCGAGCAGCCGGAGCTCTGGCAGGCGGGCGTCGACATCTTCGGCGTCGTCAACTTCGACACGCTGCTCCGCGACACCGGGCCGTGGCGCCGGGGCCATCGTGCGACCGAGTATGGCGACCCGAAGGTCGATCCTGACCTGATGCGCTGGCTCTCGCCGATCAGCCGCGCCGACCGCATCAAGGTGCCGCTGTTCGTCAGCCATGGCGACCGCGACCCGCGCGTGCCGAAGAGCGAGTCCGACCAGATCGCGACCTTCCTCAAGTCGCGCGGGAAGGTGGTTGAGTACCAGGAGATCGAGTACGAAGGCCACGGCTACTGGCGCCCGGCCAATCGCAAGCGCGCCTATGACGGCGTGCGCGAGTTCCTCGACCGCCAGCTGGCGAAGAACGACTAGGCGACCTTGCGCGGCGCCTGCTCCTTGAGGAACGGGATCAGCGCCGCCGCCGTCTCTTCCGGCGCCTCGACCGGGATCGAGTGGCCGACGCCTTCGAGCTCGATGAGCCTGCCGCGGGCTCCCAGCTCCTCGGCCAGCATGCGGCCGTTGGCAGGCGGAGCGGCGACGTCGGCCAAGCCCTGGATGATCAGCACCGGCGCCGAGCCGGCGGTCCACCATTCTGCCGTCGGGGTCGCTGTCGCGGCGGCCAGGCAGGCTTTCATCACCGCCTCGTTCCAGCCGTCGAGCCAGGGCGTCGGATCGCGGCCCGGCCCGAAGGAGGCGATGCGGAGCGCGGCCGCCCTCTGCTCCCGCGTGGCATTCTTGTCCTTGCCGGCGTCGATCGCCTTCTGGACCTCGGACGTAGGGCCGACCTTGCCGCTGGCGCCGAGGCAGACAACGGCGACCGCCCGGTCCGGATGATACGCGGCAACCGCGCGCGCAACGCGGTTGCCGAAGGCGTGGCCGATCAGGATCGCCTTTCCGCCGCCGGCCGCGTCGATCGCCGCCACCACGTCGGCAGCAAGGTCGCGCAGCGTGATGCCGTCCATGCGGCCGCTGCTTTCGCCGATGCCCCGCGTCTCCGGGAGCAGCACACGGAAGCCGGCATCCGCAATCTTGCGCGAGAGCGGAACGATGTCGTCGGGATTGCGCCCAAGGCCGGGCATCACCACGACGAGCGGTCCCGATCCGCGCACATATGACCT
>CAZZLX010000605.1:0-2817 GCA_964655235.1 uncultured Rhizobium sp. | reverse complement strand
GAACCCAGTGGACGGCCGCCTGGTCGTCATCGAAATGAACCCGCGCGTCTCGCGCTCCTCGGCGCTGGCCTCCAAGGCTACAGGCTTCCCCATTGCCAAGGTCGCCGCGCGCCTTGCCGTCGGCTACACGCTCGATGAGTTGATGAACGACATTACCGGTGTCACCCCGGCGTCCTTCGAGCCGACCATCGACTACGTCGTCACCAAGATGCCGCGCTTCACCTTCGAGAAGTTCCCCGGCGCCGTCTCGCTGCTCGGCACCTCGATGAAGTCGGTCGGCGAGGCGATGGCGATCGGCCGCAATTTCCAGGAGTCGCTGCAGAAGGCGTTCCGTTCGATGGAGACGGGCCTCAACGGCCTCAACCCGGTCGAACTGCCGGGTGTCGATCCCACCGACGTCGATCCCCAGGCCGTCCGTCGCGTGCTCGCGGAGGCGACGCCCGATCGCCTGCTGCGCATCGCGCAGGCTTTCCGCCTCGGCCTCACGGTCGAGGAGATCCATGCGGCGTGCCACTACGACCCGTGGTTCCTCCGCCAGGTGAAGGCGATCATCGACACCGAGGCCGAGATCGCGAAGAACGGCATTCCCGATTCAGCGGACGGCATGCGCAAGCTGAAGCGAATGGGCTTCTCCGATGCGCGCCTGGCCGAGCTCGCCAAGATCGAGGAGGACGACGCGACGGCCCGGCGCCGGAAGCTCGGCGTGCTGCCGATCTACAAGCGCATCGACACCTGCGCCGGCGAGTTCGCCTCGCCGACGCCGTACATGTATTCCGCCTATGACGGGGAGAACGAGGCGAACCCGACCGATGCCAAGAAGGCGGTCATCCTCGGCGGCGGCCCTAACCGCATCGGCCAGGGCATCGAGTTCGACTACTGCTGCGTCCACGCCTGCTATGCGCTCAAGGAAGCGGGCTACGAGACGCTGATGGTCAACTGCAACCCCGAGACCGTCTCGACCGACTACGACACCTCCGATCGCCTCTACTTCGAGCCGCTGACGGCCGAGGACGTGATCGAGCTGGTGAAGGCCGAGCAGGCGAAGGGGACTCTGCACGGCGTCATCGTCCAGTTCGGCGGCCAGACGCCGCTCAAGCTCGCGGCCGCGCTCGAGGCCGCCGGCATCCCGATCCTCGGCACATCGCCTGACGCGATCGACCTCGCCGAGGACCGCAAGCGCTTCCAGCAGCTGCTCAAGAAGCTCGGCCTCCGACAGCCGGAGAACGGCACCGCGACCTCCGTCGAGGAAGCGGAGGAGATCGCGCAGCGCATCGGCTATCCGGTCGTGATCCGCCCGTCCTACGTTCTCGGCGGCCGCGCGATGGAGATCGTGCACGAGGTCGGCCAGCTCCGCCGCTACATGAAGGAGGCGATCCGCGCCTGGGGCCGCAACCCGGTTCTGATCGACCGATTCCTGCGTAACGCCGCGGAGGTCGACGTCGACGCGCTCTGCGACGGCACCGACGTCTACATCGCCGGCGTCATGGAGCACATCGAGGAAGCCGGCATCCATTCCGGCGACTCCGCCTGCTCGCTGCCGCCGCAGACACTGCCGAAGGAAGTCGTAGACGACATCCGCCGGCAGACCACCATGCTGGCGAAGGCGCTGAACGTCGTCGGACTCATGAACGTGCAGTTCGCGGTCAAGGATCAGGACGTCTACATCCTGGAAGTGAACCCGCGCGCATCCCGCACGGTGCCCTTCGTCGCCAAGGCTACCGGCGTCGCGATCGCCAAGATCGCGGCTCGCGTCATGGCCGGCGAGAAGCTGGCGTCATTCAAGCTGCCGTCGGAGGACCCGAAGCACGTCGCGGTCAAGGAAGCGGTCTTCCCCTTCGCGCGGTTCCCCGGCGTCGACATCATCCTGGGCCCCGAAATGAAGTCGACCGGCGAGGTCATGGGCATCGACACGAACTTCGAGAAGGCGTTCCTCAAGTCGCAGATCGCGGCCGGCACGCACCTTCCCGACTTCGGAACCGTGTTCGTCTCGGTCAAGGACGCCGACAAGGCGGCGATCGTGCCGATGTGCCGAGAGCTGATCCAGATGGGCTTCAAGCTCCTCGCAACCCGCGGCACGGCCGATGTGTTGAAGGCTGCCGGGATTCCGGTCGCGCGCGTCAACAAGGTTGCGGAAGGACGGCCGCACATCGTCGACAACATGAAGTCCGGCCATGTCGCGCTAGTCTTCAACACGACCGAAGGCACCCAGGCCATCAAGGATAGTTTCGACTTGCGCCAGGCCGCGCTGACTTACAATATTCCTTACTACACGACCGTTGAGGGGGCACGCGCGGCAGTGCGTGGCATCAACGCCCTCAAACGTGGCAGACTTGAAGTAGCCCCCCTGCAATCCTACGTGAGCGGCGCTTTTTGAATTCCGTCTCGCTCCGGGCAAGGCGGGCTTGGAGGTTCAGTGACGGGCATGACTGGCATCGACAAGGTTCCTATGACTCTCGCCGGCTACGAGCGCCTGGTCGAGGAACTGAAGCAGCTGAAGACGGTTGAGCGGCCGGCGATCATCAAGGCGATCGCCGAAGCGCGCGATCACGGCGACCTTTCGGAGAACGCCGAGTATCACGCCGCGCGCGAACGCCAGAGCTTCATCGAGGGCCGCGTCATGGAGCTCGAGGCCAAGATCAGTCTGGCCGAGATCATCGACGTCAAGAAGCTGTCGGGAAAGACGGTGACTTTCGGCGCGACGGTCACCCTCGCCGACGAGGACACCGACGAAGAGACCAAGTACCAGATCGTCGGCGCCGACGAGAGCGACATCGCCAAGGGTCTGCTCTCGATCACGGCGCCGCTGGCCCGCGCGTT
>CAZZLX010000604.1:0-2823 GCA_964655235.1 uncultured Rhizobium sp. | reverse complement strand
GCCGTTCTGGATCGCCTTCCCCATCACCTGCGTGGTAATGATTGCGCTGGCCTTCATCGTCGAGCGCATCGTGCTGCGCCCGCTGGTCAACCAGGAAGGCATCATCCTGTTCATGGCCACGCTGGGCATCGCCTTCTTCCTTGAGGGCTTCGGCCAGACCGTGTGGGGCAGCGATATCTACACGCTGGACCTCGGCATCCCCAAGGATCCGATGTTCATCCTCGAAGAGATCTTTGACGGCGGCCTGCTGGTCGACAAGCTCGATGTCTTCGCAGCCGCCGTGGCCGGCGCCCTCGTGGTCGGCCTCGCCCTGTTCTTCCAGAAGACCAAGGTCGGACTGGCCCTGCGCGCCGTGGCCGACGACCATCAGGCGGCGCAGTCAATCGGCGTACCGCTCAACTACATCTGGCTGGTGGTCTGGTCGGCCGCCGGTGTGGTCGCGCTGGTCGCCGGCATGGTCTGGGGCGCCAAGCTCGGCGTGCAGTTCTCCATCGCGCTGGTCGCCCTCAAGGCGCTGCCGGTGCTGATCCTCGGCGGCTTCACCTCGGTGCCCGGCGCCATCGTCGGCGGCCTGATCATCGGCATCGGCGAGAAGATGGGCGAGTTCTACTGGGGGCCGCTGGTCGGCGGCGGCATCGAGAGCTGGCTCGCCTATCTGATCGCCCTCGCCTTCCTGCTGTTCCGCCCGCAGGGGCTGTTCGGCGACAAGATCATCGAGCGGATCTGAGGGAGGACGCGCGCCGTGTTCTACCGCGAGGCCGGGCAGTTCAAGACCAGCTACGAGGCCGACATGGCCGTCTTCCCGATCCGGCAGGACCGGATCGGGCTCGCGATCATCCTCGCGGCGGCGGTCGCGCTGCCGCCCTTCCTCGATTCCTTCGTCGTCGGCACCGTGCTGGTCCCGTTCCTGGTCTTCTCGCTCGCGGCGACCGGGCTCAACCTGCTGACCGGCTACACGGGCCTGCTGTCGCTCGGCACCGGGGCGTTCATGGGCGTGGGCGCCTATGCCTGCTACAAGCTGACGACGATCTTCCCGGGCGTGAACATCCTCGTCTGGATCCTCGCCTCGGGCTTCTTCGCCGCAGCCATCGGCGTCGTCTTCGGTCTGCCCAGCCTGCGCATCAAGGGCTTCTATCTGGCGGTCGCAACGCTCGCCGCGCAGTTCTTCCTCGAATGGTGCTTCGTCCGCATCCCCTGGCTGTTCAACTACAACGTCTCGGGCGCCATCGAGGTGCCGACACGGACGCTGTTCGGGATCCCGATCGTCGGGCCGAACGCGAGCCCGCTGACGCGCTACTACGTGATCCTCACCATCGTGATCGCCCTGACCTGGATCGCTTCCAACATCGTGCGCGGCCGCATCGGCCGGACATGGATGGCGGTTCGCGACATGGACATCGCCGCCGAGCTCATGGGAATCCGGCTGTTGCGCGCGAAGCTCCTGTCCTTCGCGGTATCATCGTACTTCTGCGGCGTCGCTGGGGCGGTCATGATGTTCCTCTGGTACGGCGGCGGCGAGGCCAAGGACTCCTTCTCGATCAACCTGTCCTTCACCATTCTCTTCATGGTGATCATCGGCGGTCTCGGCAGCCTGGTCGGCGCCTTCTTCGGCGCCGCGCTGCTGCACCTCGTGCCGATCTTCCTCAAGTTCGGGCTGCCGGCGATGGGCCTGCCGCTCAGCGGCGCCACCGCGGAACACTTGACCCACATCATCATCGGCGCCTTGATCGTGTTCTTTCTGATCGTCGAGCCGCACGGGCTCGCCCGCCTGTGGTCGACGGCGAAACAGAAGCTCCGGCTATGGCCGTTCCCGCACTGACTGCGGGGTACGGTCGGCACCGGCATCAAATACGGAAGCCAGCTGCCCCCGCACCGGGAGCAGCACTTCCGAACCAGGGAGGTAGACGATGGCACTGAAGCAAATTGCCTTGGGCATGATAGCCGCGACCGCGATCTCGACCGTCGCCGCGGCGCAGGATTCCATCTATGTCCCGCTGTTGTCGTACCGCACCGGCCCCTTCGGCGGCTCCGGCGTGCCGATTGCGGACGGCATGCACGACTACCTGCGCATGCTCAACGAGCGCGACGGCGGCATCGGCGGGGTGAAGCTCGTCATCGAGGAGTGCGAGACCGGATACGACACCAAGAAGGGCGTCGAGTGCTACGAGGCGGTGAAGAGCAAGAATCCCGTCGTCATCAACCCGTACTCGACGGGCATCACCCTTCAGCTGATCCCGAAGGCGCATGTCGACAAGATCCCGATCCTCTCGATGGCCTACGGCCTGTCGGCGGCGGCCGTCGGCGGCACCTTCCCCTGGATCTTCAATCCGCCGGTGACCTACTGGGACGGCGCCTCGGTGTTCGTGAAGCATGTCGCCGAGCGCGAAGGCGGCTTCGACAAGCTCAAGGGCAAGAAGATCGGGTTGATCCACCTCGACGCGCCCTACGGCAAGGAGCCGATCCCGCTGCTCGAGGCTTTCGCCAAGGAATACGGGTTCGAGCTCAAGCTCTACCCCGTCGCCGCGGACAAGATGCAGGACCAGGCCTCGCAATGGCTGGCGATCCGGCGCGACCGCACCGACTGGATCTACAATCAGGGCTGGGGCGCGATGAACCCGACCGCCGTCAAGGAGGCGGTGAAGAACAACTTCCCGATGGACAAGCTGGTCGGCGTCTGGTGGGCGGGCGGCGACGACGACGCGCGCGGCGGCGAGGCCGGCGGCAAGGGCTACAAGAGCCTCAACTTCCACGGCGTCGGCACCGACTATCCGGTCATCCGCGACATCCAGAAGCATGTCGTCGACAAGGGCCTGTCGAAGTTCC
>CAZZLX010000603.1:0-2825 GCA_964655235.1 uncultured Rhizobium sp. | reverse complement strand
ACGTTGCCGGTGAACCCGTCGGTAACGACCACATCGACGGTGCCTGCCGTGATGTCGTCGCCTTCGATGAAGCCGTGGAACTCGACGGGCACCTTGCCTTCGCGGAGCGTGGCGCCTGCACGCTTCACCTCGTCATGGCCCTTCATCTCTTCCGAGCCGACGTTGAGGAGGCCGATGGTGGGCTTAGGGATGCCAAGCACGGCCCGGGCGAACATATCGCCGAGGATCGCGAACTGGATCAGGTTCTCCGCATCGCACTCGACGTTGGCGCCGAGGTCGAGCATGCAGCTCTCGCCGCGCTCGGTCGGAAAGAAAGAGGCGATCGCGGGGCGATCGATACCGGGCAGCATGCGAAGTCCCAGCTTCGCCATCGCCATCAGCGCGCCGGTGTTGCCGGCCGAGACGACGCCGGCGGCCTTGCCTTCCTTGACCGCGTCGATCGCGAGACGCATCGAGGAATTGCGACCGGCGCGAAGCGCCACCGAGGGTTTGTCCTCGTTCTTCACGACGTCGTCGGTATGTATGAGCGTGGTGCGCTCGGCGAGCGCAACATGACGATCTAGCAGCGGACGGATCCTGGTCTCGTCGCCGAAGATCAGGAAGTCGATGGCCGGGTAGCGGATCCGGGCCATCTCGGCGCCCTCGATCACCATCTCCGGCGCCTGGTCGCCGCCCATGGCATCCAGCGCGAGCGTCAGGCGCTGGCTCAAGGGGGCAGCCCTCGGGCGCCGGGTGCCGATCTACCTGAGGATCAGGCCTTGGACGCGACGACCTCGCGGCCGTCGTAATGGCCGCACGCCTTGCAGACGTGATGGGGGCGCTTCAGCTCGCCGCAGTTCGAGCACTCCATCACGGTCACCGACGGCAACGCATGATGTGCACGACGCATGTTGCGACGCGACTTGGAAGTCTTCTTCTTAGGAACAGCCATGGCAACCTACACTTTCGCTGGGCGGGCCTTGCAGCGCGAACGCGCCAACGGCCGCCGGAGACGCATCCACCCGTGACGGCCGGCGCGGGCGCTTATGTAGCCGGGAACCCCCCTCGGGGCAAGCGGCTTTAGGATCCTTTCTTGAGCTTGGAGAGCGCGGCAAAAGGCCCCTCCCCGCCCTCGTGGCCCCCCGGAATCTCGACCTTTACCCCCGGCTTCCGGGGATAGGGATCCAGGGCCAACGACAAAGCCTGCGCGACTGTCTCACCGATGTCGATCGCCCCCCCTTCGATCTCCTCGATCTCGTCGGTCTCGGGATCCAGGTCGATCTCCGCCTCCTGGCGCTCGGTAGGTCCGTACCGCTCGACCAGATGATCCGCCAAGTGGTTTTCGAGCGGTTCCAGAGTAACCACACAGGTCTGAACCACGTCCGCCTCCCAGTCTGCCTCGATCCGGTAGAAAACCCCGGACCTGGAAAGCCTTACCTTCGCCTCCAGGCGCTTGAGGCCGACCAGCCCGAACCGCTCGGCCAGCGCCTGGCGCTCGGCCTCGTTGGCAGAAATTTCCATCACCCGAGGGCGCTCGACGATCTGGTCAAGCGGTACCGGCCGGGCGAACTCGGCTCCCTCTGTCACGGCGATCTCAGGCGACCGCGGGAAAGGACACCCGGCCGGCGAGAAACTCGTCGGTCGGCTGGGCAGCCAGCATCCGGTCGGCGTCTCGGAGATAGTCGGCAAGCCGCGCCAGCGACCGGTCATCCGCCGTGACGGTGCCATAGGCGTTGCGTCGCAACGCCTCATCGAGATCGCCGCCGTCGAGGCCCGCATCGTAGGCCGCGATGCGGCCGTAGAAGCCAGTAGCCATCTGCTTGACGCGGCGGCCGACTCCGAGGTCGCCGACGCCGAGCTCCCGGAGCGTGTTGTCGAAATCGATGAACATGAAATCGAAGAACGCCTGAGCCAACTCCGCGGTCGCGGCGTGGTCGCGCTTCAGCCGCCGCAGCACCAAATAGGCGTGCAGCGCCACCATCTCGTAGCGCCCGTCCAAGGTGTCGGGCACGCCGAAGCCGGTGAACAGGCCCGGGCGGCGCGAGGCCTCCACCGTCGCGAGATAAAGCGACTCGGATGCGGTATTTCCAGTATTCCGGCGCTTGAACAACCCAGCCAGCACCTTGTCCTCGCCCTCGTCCCAAGCCGGTTGACAACCCCCGGCCTCGCGGCGCAACTAGCCCCATCGAGCCGCCAGGGTCAACCGGCGGCGGTGGCGAGGAGTTGGGATCGATGCGCGTGAGCCGGTTGGCGCCGTTTGCCATGGCCTTCCTGATTGCCGCCTGCGCTCCGATCGTCGACAGCCGAGGCAATCTTCCCGAAAGCGACGACCTGGATAGGATCAAGGTCGGCGCCTCGACCAAGGACGAGGTGGCGACCGTCCTCGGCAGCCCCTCGTCGGTCGCAACCTTCGACCCGAACACCTGGTACTACATCAGCAAGCGGACCGAGACCGTCGCCTTCTTCCGTCCCGAAATGCTGGATCAGAAAGTGCTGACCGTCCGCTTCGACGAAGCGGGACTGGTCAAGGAGATCGTGCAGATCGACAAGGACGCGGCGAAGGAGGTCGAGACCGTCGATCGCACGACGCCGACCTCGGGCCAGACCTTCAGCATCTTCCAGCAGCTCTTCGGCAATCTCGGCCGCTTCGGCGACGCACCGCCGAGGCGCGGCGGGCGGTCGCCGCTGCCCGCGCCGCAGCCCTAGAGCGGCTCCGGCGACGATCCAACAAAAAACCCCGGCGGTAACCCGCCGGGGTTTTTGCTAGGCGTGACGAGGACGCTCAGCCGTGGGCGAGCATCGCCAGCAGCAGGAGCGCCACGATGTTGGTGATCTTGATCATCGGG
>CAZZLX010000602.1:0-2828 GCA_964655235.1 uncultured Rhizobium sp. | reverse complement strand
CGATCTGGGTCAGGCAGCCGATATTGCCGGCGGCGATGAGGTCGGGCTTGGTCGCCTCGATGTTGGCGGCCTTGCGCTTGCCGAGCGCGCTCGCGATCTCGGGCTGGAGCATGTTGTAGGTGCCGGCCGAGCCGCAGCAGAGATGCGGCTCGGACGGCTCGAGCACGGTGAATCCGGCCTGTGCCAGCAGCGTCTTCGGCTCGGTGCGGATCTTCTGGCCATGCTGAAGCGAGCAGGCGGAGTGATAGGCGACCTTGAGGCCTCTCGGTTCGACCTTCGGCATCCCGAGCTTGGTCAGCACCTCGGACACGTCCTTGGTGAGACTCGAGACCTTTGCCGCCTTCTCCGACCACGCCGGGTCGGTGCGCAGCATATGGCCATAGTCCTTGATCGTCGTGCCGCAGCCCGAGACGTTGACGACGACGGCGTCGAGGTCCCCGGCCGAGAGCCAGGCGTCGATGTTGCGCTTCGCCATCGCCAGCGCTGGTTCCTCATCGCCCATGTGATGCAGCAGGCCGCCGCAGCAGCCGGCACCCCTGGCGATCACGACCTCGCAGCCGAGCCGGGTGAGCAGCCTGACCGTCGCTTCGTTGATCTCCGGCGCCAGGGCTGGCTGCGCGCAGTTGCTGAGCATGACGACCCGCATCTTCCGTGGCCCCAGCGCGGGGAATACCTGCGGCGCGTCGACGGCCGCGGGCGGTGCCGGCGGCTTGGCCAAGGTCAGCATCGCCGCGAGCCGCGCAGGCAGGAGCGGGGCGAACGGCTTTGCCAGCATCGCGCCCATCAGTGCCAGGCGGAATCGGTTCGGATAGGGAAGGATCGCCGCCAGGAGCTTGCGCATCGCCCGGTCGAAGAACGGCCGCTTGTAGGTCTCCTCGACCCGTACGCGTGCCTGATCGACCAGGTGCATGTAATGGACGCCGGAGGGGCACGTCGTCATGCACGACAGGCAGGAGAGGCAGCGGTCGATGTGCTTGGTGACCTTGGCTGACGCCGGCCGGTCGTTCTCCAGCATGTCCTTGATCAGGTAGATGCGGCCGCGCGGGGAATCCAGCTCGTCGCCGAGCAGCACGTAGGTCGGGCAGGTCGCCGTGCAAAAGCCGCAATGGACGCAGGCGCGCAGGATCTTCTCCGCGACCTGCAGGTCGGGATCGGCGAGCTGCGCCAGGGTGAAGTTGGTCTGCATCAGTCCATGCGCCCGGGATTGAGGATCCTCTTCGGGTCCATGCTTTCCTTCACGCGCTTCGCGAGTGCTGCGAGCGGTGCAGCCTGCGGCTGGAACACCGGCACGGCGCGGCGCACGGCGTCGTCGGCGCGGATCAGCGTCGCGTGCCCGCCGCCGAGCGCGCCGCGGATAGCGGCAGAACCCGCATCGGCCGAGGGCGAGACCGCGAGCCAGACGAGACCGCCGCCCCAGTCGTAGAACCACTCCGCCTGCATCGCGCGTGCGATCCTCGCGATCGCCTGCGGGCCTTCGGTCGGCGCCACCGACAGGCGCCAGAGCGGGCGCGGATCGCCAACGAAGGCGCGCGCATCGCGCACCTCGCGCCAGAGCTTGGCGGAGTTCATGCCGTGCAGCTCCTCGGTCGGACCGAAGGAGGCAAGCTCGTCGCGGAGCGCCTGGCAGCGATGCTCGACCGAGGGAGCCGGTCCCTCGACGCGGATCGCGGTCACGCCACGGCCGGCGCCGCCAACGTAGGATACGCTCGATCGCGCGGCGACCGATGCCGGAAGATGCGCGGTCGCGATAACCTCGTGCGGGCTGCCAAGGGCGGCGGACATCGCCTCGCGGGCCTTGCTGTCATCGAGGCCGAAGATCAGCACCGTCCGCGTCTTCTCGGGGATCGGCAGCACCTTGAAGGTGACCTCCGTCATCGCCGCCAAGGTGCCGTGCGAGCCGGCGAGCAGCTTGCAGAGGTCGTAGCCGGTCACGTTCTTCACCACGCGGCCGCCGGTCTTGAAGAACTCGCCGGTGCCGTTGACGGCTTTGAGGCCGAGCAGGTGATCGCGCGCCGCACCATGGCGAAGTCGTCCGGGGCCCGAGAGGTTGGCGGCGAAGACGCCGCCGATGCTGGCGTCGTTCTCGGGTGCGTCGTAGAGCGGCCCCAAGTCCGCGGGCTCGAAGGCGAGGCGCTGGTTCTGCGCCTTCAGCGCGGCGTCGACCTCGGCAAGCGGCGTGCCGGCGAGCGCCGTCATGACGAGCTCGTCAGGCTCGTAGAGCGCGATCCCGGAGAGGCCCGAGAGATCGAGGCTGGCGCCGGTCTGAATCGGGCGGCCGAGGCCGCGCTTGGTGCCGCGGCCGACCACTTCCAGCGGCGTGCCGGCGTTTGCTGCGTCCGTCACCATCTGGCGGACGTCGTCGGCGTCGCGAGGCTTGGTCATCAGAAGCGCGGCAGGTCGGCGAAGGGGAGGTGCCCCTTGTTGACGATCATGCGTCCCATCTCGGCGCAGCGATGCAGCACCGGAAAGACCTTGCCGGGGTTCAGCAGCGACTCAGGATCGAAGGCGCACTTGATGCGGAGCTGCTGGGTCATGTCGACGTCGTCGAACATCGTGTCCATCAGGTCGCGCTTCTCGATGCCGACGCCGTGCTCGCCGGTCAGCACGCCGCCGACCTCGACGCAGAGGCGCAGAATGTCGGCGCCGAACTTCTCGGCGCGCTCGAGCTCGTCCGACTTGTTGGCATCGAACATGATCAGCGGGTGCAGATTGCCGTCGCCGGCGTGGAAGACGTTGCAGAAGCGGAGCCGGTGCTTCTCCGAGAGCGCGCGCATCCGCGCCAGCACCTCGGGCAGCTTTTTCCTCGGGATCGTGCCGTCCATGCACAT
>CAZZLX010000601.1:0-2830 GCA_964655235.1 uncultured Rhizobium sp. | reverse complement strand
CCTCGAGCGAGAAGGTCGCGAGTGCGGCGCCGCGCCAGTCGGACGTCGATCTCCTCAACGTGGCGCTCGGCCTTGAATACGAGGCGATCGCGGCCTACCAGCTCGGCGCCGAGTCCAAGCTGCTGACGCCCTCGGTGCTCCAGGTGGCCGTCGCCTTCCAGAACGATCATCGCGAGCACGCGAAGCTCCTCGATCGCACGATCCGCGGTCTCGGCGGCCGGCCAGTCGAGGCCAAGGAAGTGAAGGACTACGGCTTCCGCACCGAGAAGCTGACCGACCAGGCGTCCGTGCTCGCCTTCGCCGCCGAGCTCGAGAAGGGCGCGGCCAGCGCCTATCTCTCCACCGTGCCGGTGTTCCAGAACCGCGACCTCGCCAAGGCCGCCGCCTCGATCATGGGGGCGGAGACCCAGCACTGGGCCGTGCTTCGCGCGGCGATCGGCCAGGCGCCGATCGCCGCCCCGTTCATTTCATAGCCGCAGTCGGCTGCTCCGCCGACGGAACTGCGGCCGGGGACGTCGGGATGACGCCGTCGACATCGTCCCCGATCTCGCTGCGCCACGGGCGCGCCTGCTCGAGGAAGGCGAGGCCGATGACGATGGCGACTGCCGTCGCGGTCGCCAGCAGGGGGAACGAGACGCCGAGCACGACGTCGAGCGTGAGTTTCCCGGGCCCGCCCGTAAGCAAGATCGGATTCAGCATTGGCTCGACATAGGTGAAGGCGAGAGCGCCGGCCAGCCCGCCCGCCAGCGTCCACCATGCATCGCGGTACCCCGCGCCGATCTGGGCGAAGACCGTTCCGGGACAGGCTCCGGCGATCGCGATTCCAGCACCGAGAAGAAGGCCGCCGATGAGGTCGGCGCCAACCAGGGTCGCCTTCGGCGCGAGCTTGACCAGGCCGACGCCGTTGAGGATCGCCAGGAGGACGAGGCCGGTGGCGACCGCACTCAGGAAGATCTTCAGCATGGTGAAGGTCTTGAGCTGCATCTGGCCGACGATCACGCCGGGCTCGAACACGCGCGACTTCTCGAGGGCGAAGCCGAAGACGATGCCCATGGCGAGGCCCAGGGCGAGAGCGGGCAAGAGGGACATGCGGGGCTCCTAGCGCTTGTAGAGAGCGGCGGTGGCGATGCCTCCGGCGAACATGGCGGCGACGGCGATGAACGAGCCGACCGCGAGCTGGGCGATGCCGGAGATGCCATGACCGGTAGTGCAGCCGTCGGCGATGCGTGCACCCAGGAGCAGCAAGAAGCCGCCGCCCGATGCCATGAGGAATCGCGTGCCGCGCGAAGCCTGGCCGAGGGACCGCGCCCAGACCGGAGACGCTCCCGAGCGAACCGTTCCCGAAAGCCGCGACGACACGAAAGCGCCGAAAGCGATGCCGGCGACGAGCGCCACCTGCCACCAGTTCTTTGCACCGTCGAGGTGCCGGCTTGCATAGCCGATTCCGCGGATCGCCGGATCCAGCCATTCGGCGGCGGTGGCGGACATCGTCACGTAGGACGACGAGGTGCCGAGCGCGGTTCCGACCAGGAGGAAGGCGGGCACCTGCAACAGACCGATCAGGATCCCCGACAGGTACGGCGACCAGGCCCGTTCAGACAAAACCGACATGGATCACCTCACGACATCTGCTTGGCGCGGCAGGTGTCGATGCCGAACAGCGGATAGAGCGGACACCAGCCGACAAGGGCCGTCCCAAGCGGGACGAGCCCGACCAGGCCGAGCCAGCGCGACGGCCCGTCGAGCAACGCCAGCGCCGACAGGATCGCGACGCCGACTAGGATGCGCAGCACGCGATCGATGCCGCCCACATTACGTTTCATGGCACTTCTCCTTTGCCGGTGTGACTTGCGTTCGAATTGCAAATATCATACTTTCGAAAGTATGAAAGTAATTGATCTGGATCAAAAGGCGGAAGCCGCGACGAGCCTGCTCAAGGCGCTCGCCAGTCCGATCCGGCTCAAGATCCTCTGCAGCCTCGTCGAGGGCGAGCTTGCGGTGGGGGCTCTGGTGGAAAGGCTCGGGTTGCGCGAGTCCAATGTCTCGCAGCACCTGTCCCTGCTTCGGCGCGACGGCCTGGTGGCGACGAGGCGCGAAGGGCAGACGATCCACTATCGTCTCGAAGATCCAGCGGCGCTCGCTGTGCTGGAAGCACTCTACAAGGTCTATTGCGCGCCGCCGGCGCGCGCGCGGCGCTAGCGCGCCTTCCTCAGCGTGATGTTGTAGCGGAGCCGCCCGGTCGCAGGGTGATCCGCATCGTCGAGCTCGGCGACCCCGTGGAAGGCGAGCCGCGCCGGCCCGCCCCAGACGACGACGTCGCCGTGCTTGACCGGCACGCGCTTCGGCCGGTCCTTCCGCTCGTTCCCGCCGAACAGGAAGATCGCGGGAATGCCGAGAGAGACCGAGACGATAGGCTGGCCGAAGTCGCGCTCGTTTCGGTCCTGATGAAGCGTCAGTCGCGTGCCCGGCTCGTACCGGTTGACCAGACAGGCATCGGGGCGGAAGTCGCCGAAGCCGGCGTCCTGCGAGGCGCGCCGCGAGAGATCGAGGAAGACCTCGGGGATCGGCGGCCATGCGCGTCCGGTCCCCGGATCCGTCGGCTGATAGCGATAGCCCTTCCGGTCGGTGACCCAGCCGGCCGAGCCGCAGTTCGTCATCGCGACCGACATGCGGAAACCGCCCGGTGTGACCATGTTCCGGAACGGCGCTGCATCGGCGACACGATAGATCTCCGCCAGCAGGTCGTCGGCAACCTCGAGAGCGAAGCCCGGCAGCAGCCAAGCGCCTTGCGCGATCTCCTCCCGCCCGCGGCGCGGCTCGGATCCGGTAA